>CAZPNJ010000007.1:15444-18579 GCA_964587765.1 uncultured Prevotella sp. | reverse complement strand
AAGGCAAATTCTCTTCACCTACAAGTTCAATGTTCATATCGAGGTATTTAACACACTGTTCCAACCACGGAGTACCAACAAGTTCACGATTCTCCCAAAGGAACTCGTTCATCTCGTCTTCATGAATAATATGCTTTAGCCAGCATGTTAGGAAACCAGGCACATAATGCGCCTTGTTGCCCATCTTGCTCTCTAATACTTTCTCTATATCTATGGTTTTCTCCATATTTTAGTTATTGGGATACGTTACAAAAACCACGTATCAACGTGCAAAAATAACACAACTTTTTCTAAAAATGCGCTTTTTGATAGAAAATGTGCATGTTTTGATTTCATCTTAATGGTTCTGCGCAATGCGGAGGTTGATTATAACTTACGTTCTGCCACGCCACTCCCATGCGATAAATATGGTCGTGCATTAGTGTTGTTTGTCGATAATTTGTAGGTATAGTGGTCGTGAATATGTTTATAGACTCATTATCAGCCGAACGAAGTATTATTTCCTCACGCCAATCTCCAAACAAGTCGGCAACCAAACAAGGAGTTCCCTTTGTCCAGTTGTTAGAGCGCGATGAGTTTATTTCATACAGATTTATTCTTCTGTCGGTATGCAAGCCATCATCAACAAAGTCAAGAACAGGCATTCCTATAACACTGGTAGCAAGCAATTCATCTTGCAAATCACCATCCCAATAGATGCGAAATATTGTAGAAAGACGTTTTTTGTTAATCACCTCAAAACGAGAATTCATAACTTGTGGCTTATCGCTTGACCAAAACTCACAACCCTCAAATGTAGAATCTATATCTGCAGCCATACCTCTACCTGTATCCTCTGAGCCAAATTCACGATATAGTATCTCACCTGTACGCGCATCACGAACGTCTATACCATAAGGCCATTCTTCATGCACCATCATAAATTCAAGTCCTGGCCGAGATGGAATAAGGTCAGATAAGTGTTGTGCATCGCCATGTCCTAATCCAGTAGAATACAAAACAGTACCATCATCGTCTATCGCAGCTGAACCGAATGTTATTTCATCTCGTCCGTCAGCATCAACGTCAGCAACACTTAAATTATGCGCTCCTTGGGCGAATGCAGTGCAAGCCCCACCCGTCTGATAAGTATTACTATTATAATAAAGGTGGCACCAATTCCATTTGCCAGCTCTTTTAACTCCCAACTCTACATTGTTTGGAGTGGTTGATGCGTGAAGCCAACGTGTTGACAAATGCTTTCCGTCAAAATCAACAGCCCATAAATAGGAACGAGTATAGTAACCACGAGTGAAAACTGCCGAAGGGTTTTCACCTCCAAGATGCGCCACACATGCCAAATACCGTTCTGAACGATTTGCATGGTCATCGCCCCAGAAGTTTTTGTCATTGGGGTACTCTGAGACAGTGTCAACCTCACCCGCACGATTAGGGTTATAATAAACTGTATGTATAGTTTTTCCTGAGAGTCCATCAAAAACAGTCAAATATTCTGGGCCCGACATTATCATACCCATATCATTAACATACACCTTATTATTATCTTCTTTCTTAATAGCAGCATCAGTTGCTGCACTATTCACAAATTGCCCTACTCCATCAATAGAGCCTGGTGCTGTCTTACACAAAAGCTCAGCCTTACCATCACCATCAAAGTCATAAACAAGGAATTGAGTATAGTGAGCGCCTGCACGGATATTACGTCCCAAATCAATACGCCACAACTGGCTTCCATCAAGTCTATAACAATCAAGATAAACATTAGCAGTTTTACCGAAATGCGAATTATCGTGAGAGTTGTCTGGGTCCCATTTCACTATTAGTTCATACTCTCCGTCACCATCAACATCGCCTACGCTGCAATCATTTGGCGAATATTTACATTCTCGCCCTTCTATCTTTACAGGCGAAGGACGGTTCAGCTTTACATTTTTATAAGTATCAGTCCAAGGAGTTACAATACTAGAAGAGTCTTTAATCACATCACCAACTCTTGCTATAACATTGTATTTGCTGTCATTTTCCCCATTAGCATCAACCATAAATGTAGCTCCCGTCAATGCCTTACTTATTATCTCACCATTGCGATATACATCAAAGACCACATTTCTATCATCTGTTGACAACAAACGCCAAGACAAAACATTCTCCCCCTTATTGTTGCGTGAAACAACAAGTCCACGACCTAACTTTTCCATACGGAAAGCGGCTGACGCTTTCGCTGTTTCAGCCGCTTTTCCTTTTCCGAATATTTTTTCTACAATTTTTTTTGCAACATCTATGGCATTACCTTCCGGGCGCGACGAATATCCACATCGTTGTTGTGTCCATTCCTCTTCCATCTGATACCAATCTAGTTGCGGGTCGTATATTGTATTATTTACTATACTGCCATTCTTTATGTTCTCGTATGGTTTACCACGAAGCACATCATCAAGTTTATGGAAGTAAGTCGCCCAACGCTTATAATAAAAGTCTTTAAGCAAACCATTCCATTCCTTATGAGCATAATCACGCAGTCCTCCTTCATCAGCACACACTCGATTTCCCCATGTAGTAATCTGTGTACGAGCATTCCACTCCAACCAATCTTTCTCTTCTTTTGTTGCCCCCAAAGAGCGTGCTTGTTCTATCCACCTGCCAAGTCGGAACTCAGAACGAGTTGCAAGCAACTCATCTTGCATCAACAACAAATTTAAGAACAAGTTACTTTTATTACGGAAATCGTCACATGCGAATGACTTATAATCCGCAACAGCATGATTATATACTATTCGGGCATAATCACTTATTGCTTGACGAGTTATATCTACCAAGTCGTATTCAAAGTTGTTATTGCCACGATACTTATCGGCCACACTTACCATTAGCTGCGCTGCACGACGAGTATCAGCAGGGTCATAGAAGTTTTGCATCTTTGACCACGATGATGCCTGAAACGTATTTAGTGAAGGGCGTCCACAGAAAATACTTTCAGAAGTGCCTTGTTGATTATTGGTTCTTGGGCAGTTGTATATACTGTTTACAAGCAGTAGCCATGCCTTTTCAATCACTTCATCTTTCACACCATATCGAGCAACACAGTAAGAGCGTATCCATTGCTCTTTCTGAACCTGTTCACTGCGCCAAGGCAAT
>CAZPNJ010000007.1:12627-15428 GCA_964587765.1 uncultured Prevotella sp. | reverse complement strand
AACATGACAGCATTGTTTTCAATACCTTCCATTGTAAAGCCAATGCCCTTCAGGTGTTTTGCCATAGGGTCAATACGTGTACGATAGAAGTTACCAAGCAGTTCGTCCATACGGCCAAACAGTCCTACATTTGCCCCAAAGTTCTCTAACATACAAAACAACCAGTCGTGCTGTTTGTATCCATAAGAAGTCTGCCATATAGAAGGCATACCCCACATTGGGCGATCTTCACTATACAGATCCAACACAAGCATATCACCCTTTGCAACGGCATCAATGACCTGCTTTCTTGGGTTTTTATCCCAACCCTGCACAACCCAAACAGCTTTTGGATTAACTTGCTTCATTGCCTTTACTATTGCACAGGCAGCACCTGCAAAGTCAGTATTTTCATTACTACCACCTTCATGAAATGGGTCCATAGAATAGTAATCGGCTTTACCGAACATATCTGTCAACACATTATAATATAAGGTGGCAATCTCATTAAATCTCTTATCTGTTGGCGAAAGGTTAGCAGGGCGCTGATAGCCATTCCACAGGCCAGCATCGTCAACATCAAGACCTAATTTCTGCTTTGCGTCATGAGGTACCATGCCACAATAACCTGGCAATACAGCTTTCATGCCATATTCTTTCAGCCTTTGCAAAATCTTCTTCTGCAATGCTTCGCGACTTTTATACCAGTTGTCAGTATTAGGGCCGCCCCAACCTTCCAGGTTATTCATCTCCCACCATGCAAGGAAGGCCGGACCTGCAACAAACTTATCAGCCTCTTGCTTTGTATAACCTAACTTCAGAAGCACTTTACGCCACACACATTCTTCTCCAACGACTGCTAACGGAAGATTTACTCCATGCAGAGCCATCCAGTCAATCTCTTGCTGCCAACGATTCCAATCCCAGAAAGCCATAGAATAAGAGAATGTACAATAATTGAAGTTATATCTAAGGGCTAAGTCTGTCTCGTGGCGATCTGTCTTCGTTACTTTTGGCAAAACTGCAGGTAACGAAGCCTTCATGCCATTCCAAGAGAGATGAATACCTGCATAATATTTGAGATACCAATTTATGCCAACGGCTATGCTGATATAATTATTACCAGAAACCTTTACCTTACTGCCCTGCTGACTTAACTCAAAAAAGTCTTTATCTGACTTAACTATTTGCGTAGAGAACTTCGCTGAAGCGCCTTTATCAATACGCTCCAAGAGCCCGTCAATAGGACCTGTCTTTGCCGACACGCTTACAGTAAAAGCAATCAGCAATATGGTGAATGTTGCTTTTAACTTCATTATATACTAATCAAGATAATATGTAACAGACGAAACAACTCTAATACGCTTTATGAACGGAGTGTTCTGGTCGCGATCCTCAATAGAGAATTGACCTTGGCTGGCATTCTTAATCTTACCAAGGTCGCTCTCACTATCCTTAGCAAATTTCTCTGCTGCCTCACGTGCATTCTTTGTTGCCTCTTCTATCATTTTGGGTTTTATACTATTCAAATCAGTATATTCATAAACTACAGGATTCTCATAAGTGCTACCACTTATTGCAACCCCCTTCTTCAATAGCTCGCCCTGCTGACTCATTAACTTGCGCACCAAATCAACGTTAGACGTGCTAACGGTTACGATGTTAGTTACATTATACCTATATGTAAAGGTTTGATTTGAATAATATTCCGTTTCCTTATCCTGAATAAGTGGAGCATTGATAGAAATCTCTTTTGGTGATATTCCTTGTGAAGTCAGAAACTGCTTCACTATCTGATTACTACTGTTGGCTTTGGCATAAATATCGTTTAAGTCATTACCAACAAACTTAGCAACAATAGGCCATGTCACCTTATTTGCCTTGACTTCCATCTCAGACAGTCCCTTAACATTAACCACACGCTGATTATCAGAAATGCTGCTCAGTCCACTGCGCACGCCATATCCGACAAACATTAAACCTACGGCAATTATAGCTGCCTCTTTCTTAAAACCACTCATAATATCAATTATTTTAATTGTTAATTCTAATCGTTTAGTCAGTTTTGTTCTTAAAAGTTTCTGCGAAAGTACGACTTTATTTCTATAATCCAAAGTTTATCAGGCTTATTTGTTACTATTGCGACTATACAATATAGTATATAAGATTTACAATTCGGAAAATTTATGCAATTGTTTTCCACAAAAAGTTTTCCGTTTTGGAAAACTTTGAAAACCGTTCAAAAACAAAAGTTTTCCCAAGCCCATTCGTAAAACACTGGGAATATACTGTTTAACATAAGTTAATACGAGAAAAGTTTTCCAAAACGATTAGTTTATACTTGAAAGTAGTATCTTTGCAAACGTCAGTTAAGACAAAGTTAAGATAATAACATAAACTAAAAGCTAAGGTAAAACAATGGACATCGAAAAGAGTTACTTCTCTATCACCAAACGAGATGGTGTCGAAGAAAAATTCTCGTTAGACAAAATCATGAATGCCATAATCAAGGCATTCGAGTCAGTAAATGAGCCTGTTGATTTAGGCGTTATAAGCAAAGTGCTTGCTCACCTTGACATTCACGAGGGCATCAAAGTCGAAGACATACAGAACCAAGTAGAGGAATCTCTCATGCGAGAGGGTTTCTTCAAGGTAGCAAAGTCTTTCATGCTGTATCGCCAGCGCCACACAGAGGATCGTGAGACAGCCCAGAAGTTGCAGTTCCTTACCGATTATTGCGCAGCAACCAATGCAGCAACAGGTTCTAAGTTTGATGCCAATGCCAACGTAGAGCACAAGAACATCGCTACACTTATCGGCGA
>CAZPNJ010000007.1:0-12617 GCA_964587765.1 uncultured Prevotella sp. | reverse complement strand
AACAGACCGTATTAAGAATATGTATGGCAAGGAATTGTCAGACAAATACCTTGACCTACTGACACACCATTTTATATATAAGAATGACGAGACCAGTTTGGCAAACTATTGTGCGTCCATCACAATGTACCCTTGGCTTATCGGAGGAACAAAATCTATAGGAGGTAACTCTACCGCACCAACTAATCTAAAATCTTTCTGCGGAGGATTTATCAACATGGTATTCATGGTTAGCTCTATGCTTTCTGGTGCATGTGCTACACCTGAATTCTTGATGTACCTTAACTATTTCGTAGGCAAAGAATATGGCAAAGACTACTGGAAAGAGCCAGACAAGGTTGTTGACCTCAGCCTAAAGCAGCGTTCTATTGATAAGGTTATTACTGACTGCTTCGAGCAGATAGTATATAGCTTGAACCAGCCAACAGGTGCCCGCAACTATCAGGCTGTGTTCTGGAACATCTCTTACTACGATAAGTATTACTTTGAAAGCATCTTTGGGAACTTCTATTTCCCAGACGGCTCTCAGCCTGATTGGGACGGCCTGTCATGGCTTCAGAAGCGCTTTATGAAATGGTTCAACAATGAGCGCACAAAGGCAGTGCTAACTTTTCCAGTAGAAACAATGGCACTATTGACAGAGAATGACGAGTGCAAAGACAAGGAATGGGGCGAGTTTACAGCAGAGATGTACTCTGAAGGCCATTCATTCTTTACATACATGAGCGACAACGCCGACTCACTCAGCTCTTGCTGCCGTCTGCGCAACGAGATTCAAGACAACGGTTTCTCTTACACCTTAGGCGCTGGTGGCGTTTCAACAGGTTCAAAGAGCGTTCTCACCATAAACCTCAACCGCACTATCCAATACGCAGTAAACCACAAAATGGATTACTTGGAGTATCTTGGCGAAGTATGCGACCTGTGCCACAAAGTGCAGTTGGCATATAACGAGAACCTGAAGGCTCTTATGGAAAGAGGCATGTTGCCATTGTTTGATGCAGGCTACATAAACATCGCTCGTCAGTATCTAACAATCGGCGTAAACGGTCTTGTTGAAGCAGCTGAGTTCCTTGGCTTGCAAATCAATCCTAACGACGAATACAAACACTTCGTACAAAACGTATTGGGAGTTGTAGAGAAGTACAACAAACAGTATCGCACAAAGGACGTGATGTTTAACTGCGAGATGATACCAGCCGAGAACGTTGGTGTAAAGCACGCTAAATGGGATAGAGAGGACGGTTACTTCGTACCACGCGACTGCTACAACTCTTACTTCTATGCTGTTGAAGATGACTCTCTCAACATCGTTGACAAGTTCAAGCTTCACGGAGCGCCTTACATTGAGCACCTTACTGGCGGTTCTGCTTTGCACATGAACCTTGAAGAGCATCTTTCAAAAGAACAGTATGGTCAACTTTTGAAGATTGCTGCTCATGAGGGTTGCAATTACTTCACATTCAACATTCCTAACACTGTCTGCAACGAATGTGGACACATTAACAAGCGTTATCTGCACGAATGTCCTGTTTGCCACAGTAAGAACGTTGACTATCTGACACGTGTCATCGGTTATCTGAAGCGTGTGAGCAATTTCTCTAAGGCTCGCCAAGAAGAAGCTGGACGCCGTTTCTACTACGCTCCCTCTCCAAAGGCTGTGAAGAAAGAAATGGAGATATTCGCTGAAGCGTAATCTCTTTAGAAGTAAAGAAGACTGAAACAGAACAATCTCGTATAAGACATTTCACATAATGCTAAAATACGTAAACACTGGCGTGGTCTTTCAGGAAATACCTGACGAGACCACGCTTTCTATAAACATCTCTAACTGCCCATGCCATTGTCCCGGCTGCCATAGCCATTATCTCTGGGAAGACATTGGCGAAGCGCTTAATGAAGAAACCATCGACGAGTTCGTGCGCCAGTATGGCAACGACGTCACTTGCCTTTGTTTTATGGGAGGCGACGCAGAACCAGAGACGGTACAATCGCTCGCCGACTACATACACGCTAACTACCCCCAATATAAAGTTGGGTGGTACTCCGGCAGAATACGTCTGCAACATGGTGTTGACAAACAAAAGTTTGATTACATTAAAATAGGCCCTTACATAGCGCATCTTGGTCCGCTAAATAAGAGCACAACCAATCAAAGACTATACAAAAAAGAGGTTAACGGAGAGTTTACCGACATAACCTCTCGCTTCTGGAAGAAATAAAAACGCCCTTACAGTCTGCCATGCTCTCTGTAAGAGTAATATTGCCCGTCAGTGATAATGACATGGTCAAGGAAGTAAAGGCGCATCAGCTCGCACGCCTTCTGTATGCGAGAGGTAAGTTTATCGTCATTTACACTTGGCGTAGCATTGTTGCTGGGGTGATTATGACAGAAAGCCACAATCGTAGCATTATGAAGCAGAGCCTCCTTTACTATAAGCCTTACATCGACAGCCGTTTCTGACAATCCCCCATGCGACAGTCGCTGAGCAGCGATAAGCTTATAGTTGTTGTTCATCAGCAGCAACCACGCCTCTTCCACATCAAGGTCTTGCATTCGTGTGTGCATATAGTCGTATATTGCCATAGCCGAGCCAAGGTCTTTCTTTTCCTCAGCCCTTTCTCTTGCCCTGCGCTTGCCCAATTCGCAAGCGGCGAGCACCGACACAGCCTTTGCCTCGCCCATACCTTTATATAAGGTAAGTTCGCGAATGGTTTTCTTGCCAAGCGTGTTAAGATTATTATTGCAGTCGCTTAATATGCTTTTCATCAGTTCAACGGCGCTCTGGTCACGACTGCCCGACCCTATAAGAATGGCGAGCAGTTCAGCGTTTGACAGAGCCTCAGCGCCAAGACTCATGAGTTTCTCTCGTGGGCGATCTTCTTCAGCCCATTCGTTTATCGCCAGTTTCTTTTGTTTAGGTTCCATAGTCATTGTGGGGTGTTACGGGGCTATTTGTAAAACGTATCTCTGAATGCTTGCAGGTTTTCATCGCCCTGCCTCAACACACATCTTTTCCACCAAGCGCTGATAAAGCCGAAGCCATAACCCAGCAACTGAATGTAAGACGCAACGACAGCGAGCAAGCCAATCTTCAGACTTTTCTCTTGAAGTGAGGCGTCGCTGAATATCAGCAGTGCGAACAACAGCAGCGGAATCATTGGCAACCACGACTGCAACACGCCACTGCCAAAGACAAGTGTCAGCACACCAACGGCAAAGACCATTGGCAACAGGTGAACTATCTTCAGCGATTCAGGGTGACGCTTATACAGATTTATTCTTGCCATGCCACTGTTATACACCTGGCGGAAGAACTTACGGAAATCGGTGCGACGCTTGTGCCACACCCATGCCTCAGGAATCAGCCCACAGCGATAGCCACCCTTGTAAATGCGGATAGAGAAGTCAACGTCTTCGCCAAAGCGCATATCGGCAAAGCCTCCAAGGGCATTATAAACCTCGCAACGTATGCCCATGTTGAACGAGCGAGGATAGAATTTGTCGAGTTTCTTTTTGCCACCTCTGATGCCACCAGTGGTGAAGAAACTTGTCATTGAATAAGATATAGCTTTCTGTGTGTCACTGAACGATGAGTGAGCTTTGTCCGGGCCGCCAAATGCGTCAAGTTGTCTCTCATTGAGCGCTTTATCCACTGCCATGAGATAGCCTTCGGGCACCACCACGTCGCTGTCTAATATAATAAGATATTCGCCTTTAGCCAGCAATGCTCCATAATTGCGACTCATGGCAGGGCCGCTGTTCTCTTTAAGATAGTAGCTCAACTTCAATCGGTCCATGTATTTCTCGCAAACGTCTTTACACGAAACGCTTGAACCGTCTTCAATTATCACCACCTCAAAGTCAATGTCGCCCTTTTGCCTCGTAAGGCTCTCAAGCAACTCTTCCGCCTCGTTCGGGCGATTATATACAGGAACAATGATGCTATACATTATTCAATTCACTGAAAACAAATAAACCCTCAGTCTCTCCATACAGAGGGGCCGAGGGTTTACGTCAACTCTAAATTATTCTGTTATTCTCTGCAAATAGCTGCCATCACGAGTGTCAACCTGAATGGTATCGCCCTCGTTGATGAACAGAGGCACTCGTACTTCAACGCCTGTTTCCAAAGTAGCTGGCTTAGTTGCGTTTGTGGCAGTGTTGCCCTTGATGCCTGGCTCAGAGTGAGTAATCTTGAGAACTGTCTTAACAGGCATTTCTGCGAAGAGAACAGAGCCGTCGGTTGTGTCAGTTACTACCTCAACAACGTCGTTCTCTTTCATGAAGTCAACGCCAGTGATAGCCTCCTTAGCGATAGGAGCCTGCTCGTAAGTTTCCTGGTTCATGAAGATGTAATCCTCACCGTCCTTGTAAAGATACTGATATGGACGGCGCTCAATGCGAACATCCTCCAACTTGAAACCAATCTGCCATGTACGGTCAAGTACACGTCCTGTTGTAACGTTCTTCAGTTTGCAAATCATCACAGTGTTGCCCTTACCCGGCTTTCTGTGCTGAAAGTCAATACATTTCCAAATCTGACCATCCATGCGAATGCATGTTCCAATCTTAATGTCTTCTGAGTTTATCATTGCTAAATAAATTTATATGTTTTCTTGATTCGTTTTCGCCCAGCGCTAATCCTCGTTCGGGCTATACATTATATAATAATGTGTGGCATAAGCGGCTGCAAAGTTACAAAGAAAATATAAAAATGAACCATTAAAGAACTAAAAATCAAATATTTCTTTGTGATTTGAAAAGAATTACGTAATTTTGCAGCCCAAATGAGCGGAAAGACTGCCTTGTTTCAACTATAACCATGGCCGAGCAGCCGCTCACAGGCAAACAGAACAATAAAAACAAATAAAACAATAAAGCAATGAAAAGAACATTTCAGCCTCACAACAGAAGAAGAGTGAACAAGCACGGATTCCGTGAGCGTATGGCTACAAAGAACGGCCGTCGCGTTCTGGCTTCTCGTCGTGCACACGGACGTAAGAAGCTCACAGTTTCTGACGAACACCACGGAAAGTAAGCTCTAACTTCTAATATTGTAGAGCCAAAAACATTCTCTAAAGAATATTGAAAGTTTCTCACGAGATTCTTCAAATATTCTCACGAGTTTCTCCAAACATTCTCCCGAGATTCTTCAAAGATTCTCGGGAGAAACTTTTATAACCACACCTGAGACGATTCTTAGTCATGCCTATCTTTATCCACAATCACGCCTGTGACTATTTTTAGTTGCGCCTATCACTAATTTTAATCACACCTGCGACTATCAATCGTCAAGCCCATCAACCTCCCTTCCAACAGCATTATCAATCAACGATTAAACGCCATTTAACAACCGATTAAACGCTGATTAAACGTAAAATTCCGCCCCGTTTCTTATCTATAAAAAAATATAAATACTTTGAACTTTGGAATATTTGCGCTATATTTGCCCAAAACTATAATAATAACTAAGGTAAAAGGATTGCAAACAAATTTAAGGCCGAAAGTTCTATGAATAAACATTTGAAACTCTGTGCGGCTATACTTGTCGCATTTGCCAAGCCGCCGACGGCTGGCGCGCAGGTCGATTTAACACATTTGATATACAACGCTGACTTCGAGAAAGAAGACTCTACGTATATTAAGACGACCACCGAAAGATACATTTACCAACCTGAGGGTTGGGACGTCACTTACGAAAATGGTGACGCTAACGACCTGAGTATTCTTAACGCAGGCGATTACGGAGCTAATACCGTAGCCTATTACAGAGAGAGGCTCTCCACTTGTGGCGACAAGACCTACATGATAAACACCCAGCACGGCACGGGACAACGAATTGGCTTGTCGCAATCTATTACACTCTATCCAGGCAACTACACAATCAAGGCCGACGTCTTTCACTTCCATGGCACAAACTCAACAATGGCGCTGTTTGCAGGCACTGACTCGCAATACATTAGCATGACAAGCAGCGACACATGGCAGAAAGGACAACTAAACTTTACGCTGACCTCAAAGTCAACCATTGACGTTGGATTTATATGCGTCCATAAAGACAATGGTGTGAAAGTGGTTGACGGAATTGACAACATAACGCTTACAGGAACAGGCTTCACAGAGACCGACTCCCTGAGAATACTTCTTACCAACAGCATAAACGTGGCAAACACAACCGCCCGCTGCATAAACAACGACCAACTGTTGCTTACCATAGACGCAGCACAGTCTGTGTTCAACAACGCATCAGCCACAGCCGCCAGCCTCAGCGACGCAATCTACGCACTTGACACCACTATTACCACCGTTTGCCACACCAAACTGCTGTTTGACTTCACACCAATAGTCATTAACCCGTCATTTGAGATAGGCGTTTCTGATGGTTGGGCTCACTTTGCCCGCAACGATAACTATGGCGACTTTGGAGTAAGACGCAACGGCATGGTAAACTACATTTCATACACCACAGCTGGAGGCGACGGCGACTATCTGTTCGTTGCCAACGACGACAACGCCCCAATTCACTACTCCAAATTCATAAAACAGGAGATTTGCCACTTGCCTGCCGGCTACTACACACTTAGCGCAGACATTGCGGCAGCAGCAGGCACCGTCGTTCACCTAATAGCCGACACAAACTCTGTCGTTTGCATTGGCAAAGCAATAAATAAGTTTGTAAGCGACACACTTGGTCCGTTCTATCTCGACGAGAACTCTTCGATAGTTATTGGCGCAAGGTCGGAAAACAAATACAGAATAGACAACTTCAGGCTTACATATTACCCAACCAACAACCCGATAACCCAATGCTATATACGCAAGAACCTGTCATCAACAGGCTGGGGAACAATATGTCTGCCTTTCGACGCCCTTCCCGATACCACCACAACCATTTATCTGCCTTACGCCACCTCAACGGATGGCACTTGGCTAATGGTATCTGACGCTGGCGACACACTGAAGGCTGGCATGGCTTACATCTTTAAGAAAAGCAGCAGCGACGCTAACGACACCATCGTTACATTCACTCGCGCCAACCTTAACCCAGAACAGGCGACACCTATCAAGGGCGAATATCTGGTGGGACTTTACGAAAGCACCCTCGGTCAACCCTTCTCTACCGACAGCTACATTCTGAAAGACGGCACTTGGTACAGAGTTGACGACTACAGTGCATTTAATCTTGGCGCCAACCGTGCCTCACTATGGAAACTTCCGGCAGTAACTGCCTCAAAGTCAAACAACGCACACATGCCAATGCGCAAAGTAGCAACGGGCATACACATAACCGACAATGGCGACAAGGCTGCCAGTGAAGCTTCTGCGCCAATGTATAACCTCTCGGGCCAGCGTATCAGTAACGCATATCATGGCATAGTAATAGTTAACGGAAAGAAAAACATTAAATAAGCCACCACTATGAAAAAGGAATATATTAAACCCACTACCGAAAGAACTGTCATTGGAGCAGCATCTGTCATTTGCGTTTCAATTCCAATGGGCGATACTATTACGCAAGCCAGCGTAACCACTGGCGACGCTAAGATATGGGGAATTGAAGATGAACTTCGCGCAGCTATCGAAGAGGAGCTTCGCCTCATTGACTTTGAAGAGGAAGATGCTATATAACATTGATTAAATACAATAAACAACTATAAGCCTTAGCACTTAGCTAAGACATACATAAAAGAAAGGAGGATGCGCCGTTGGCACATCCTCCTAACTTTTTATTCTATGCTATAAAGCTGATTTACATTATAACCTTCTTGCCATTTACGATAAATACGCCCTTCTTGGCTGTGCCGTTTACACGCTGTCCGTTAAGGTTGTAAACAATGCCGTTCTTTACAGAAACCTTGTCTGCATTAACTGCGTTGATACCTGTTGTTACAGCTGCGATAGGCATTACCACACAATCTGTAGCATCAGACTTCTCTGGCAACTCTGTCAGGTATGCGCTATTATTTTCAAGTGTTACGTCAGATTCGTTCTCCACGCAATACCAAGCACTGTCTATCATAACATAGTTTCCAGCAACCAGAGTAATAGCAGATTTATCGAACACACCCTTCAATGCGCCGTCAGATGTAGCCTCTGTAACGTCGCCAAGGATTGAAGCACGATTGAACTTAACCTCTGTTGCACCTTCCTTCACATTATATATATATGGGAAGCCAGGCTTCATAGTTTCTACTGCGCTAAGCAACAAACCTGTGCTATCAGCATTTACGCCTACTACAGAGTAAACTACAGCGTTTGTGTCAGCCTTTGCCATGAATGGCAAGCAGATAGTACCCCAGCCCTTTGCAGGAACTTCTGAAACCGTATAAGAAGGTTCAAATTCTTCAGAAGTAAGAATTGTTGGATTAGAGAAGCTACCCCACAAGCCACCTGTTGGGCGGTCAATGCACAAGCTTAATGTTACGTCAGTCTGTTCAGGCAAGTACAAACGCATGTAGCGCCATTCCCAACCACGACCATTATTACCATTAGCGTATGTGCTGTCTGCACTGAAGCTTGCATAGCCATTAACTGTAATACCAAGACCTACATCATTCTTTGTAACGAATGAAACGTCACTAACAACTGAACCTCCAATGGTAGCCTTCATATATACGCGAGCGCCTGCTTGTCCACGGCCTGCACACATTACTGTATAATAGCCCTTAGGCAGAGTTATGGTCTGCTCAAACTTAGAATTCTCTGCATTGCCAGACCAGCTGTCAGGATAGGATACTCCTGTACCATTCCAATGCTGACCAGAAGCAGTAGCGTTGTTATCCCAAGCACCTATTACTTCTTTGGTAATATCATTTGGATACCCTTGTTTGATATAGTTAAACTCACCAACCTTAATTGCCTGCACAGCTGTAACAGCTTCGGCTGCTGTCTTTGGAGCCTCAACAGTTTCGCATATGCTTGCGTCAAATGATCCGGCGTATGTCTTTTCTTTCACGTAGTCATTGTAACTACCTACGGCAGCCGTGAACGTAGCGGTTGCGGCGTTAAGAGCGGCGGTAGCGGCAACATAGCCAGTGGTTATGTCGGTATATTTAGCCAAGGTGTCAGCAAGGGCGTTGCGCTCATTGCCAGTGATATTCTGGTAAGTGTCGTCAGTAATGGCGCTTTGAGCGTTGTTGAAAGCCAACTGATAGTCTGCCTTATACTGAACGTCCTCAGAAATGTAGTAAGTAAGTCTGAAGTTGTCAACCTTGTACCATTTCTGCGAGGTAGCGCCGATTTCGAGTGAAGAGCCGGCAGTCAACTTGAATGGACCTACCGCATCCTCAACGAACAAGCCCTTACCCTCTTCAGCACCTTTTATAATTACGCTATTGGCGCCAGCGAAGATGGTTATAGGATTGTCCTTGTCAGAAGCTGCGAGCGCCGTAAGTTTGTAGTAGCCTTCAGGAAGGTTGTTAAGCGTTTGCTTAACGAACTTATCCGTTGCGGCATTGTCCCATGTGTTGAACAGATAGTTTCCGTCAACGCCTGTGGTGGTGTATGTGCCATTGCTGTTTGGTTTTGCGCCCCAGTCAGAAGAAGCGAAGGCAATCCAACCAGTCATGTTGCCAGTCTCGAAAGAGTGGTTCTTGATAAGCGAGGTGAAGTCTGCCGACTGAACTGCCGCGAGTACCGTTTTAACCGTTGTCTCCAACTCTGTTACGGCAGAAGCCACGGAAGCCTCGGTGGCGGAAGTGTTAGCGTTTTCTGCCTCAGCGGTAGCAATAGCCGCCGTAAGGGTTTCGTTTGCCAACACAGAGTTTGTCACCTTAGCCACTTCAATAGCTTTTTCAAGGGCAGACTTGTCAACGGTAACGGCAAACAGTTTGAAGTTGTCAATACCGAAGATAGACTCCTCTTGCTTGTTTTGCTTACATGCGAAACCTATTCTCGCAGCTCCGTCAGCGGCAAGCTCGAAGTTGATAGTTATCTTCTGCCATGTAGCGCCAGGGGTAACGGTTACCACGCTGTCGTTAACATAAACAGTCATTTTGGAATTGCTTCCAGCAAAGTGGCAAGCGTCAACGGTTAGTTTGTACTTTCCGGCTGTCAGCATAACGTCTTGCCACAAACCGATTGACTCCTTGTCGCCCCAGCGCTCACGAACAAAGTAAGTTTGATTGCCTGCGGTACTAAGAGCCTCTTTCATTGTTCCGAACTTAGCCTGCCAAGACAAGTCGCCATCTTTAAGCGCCGTGATGTCGTTGGCTTCGACGTCTGTGGAATCCATTGTCCAGCCATTAGGTTGGTAAATAGCTCTGTCGGCTCGTGGATTAAAGGCCACAACGTAGGTCCCCTCGAAGTCAGGGTTACTTATGACAGAAGTCATGTCAGTTTGCGCATTGGCGGTCAGCGGCAGCGCAAAAGCAACCAAAGAGATTGCTGATTTAAGTAATGGTTTCTTCATAAATCTTGAGGTTTTATTATTTAATAAATGAATGGTTTTTGCGTTAGTTTAGTTAAAACTCGGGTCAAATATATTGCTTTTTACTTAAACATCAAAACTTTAAGCCGATTTTTTAAGAAAGAATTCATAACTTTGCAGCTCAAAATCAACAAAAACGGACAAAAAAACATCATGGTAACCTACAATTTTGACGAGATAATAGACCGCAAAAACAGCGACGCCTACAAGTATGGCGGTGTGGTACGCGAATGGGGCAGAGACGACTTGCTGCCTCTTTGGGTGGCTGATATGGACTTCGCTACGCCGCCTTTCGTTATGAATGCTCTGAAGAAGCGACTTGAGCACCCCGTACTTGGCTACACCCTTGATCCACCAGAGCTATGGCCTACCATAATTAACTGGATTAGCACTCACCATCAGTGGCAAGTAAAGCGTGAATGGCTGACCTACGTTCCGGGCATAGTCAAAGGCTTGGGACTGGTGGTAAACGTTTTCACCAAGCCAGGCGACAAAGTCATAATCCAGCCTCCCGTTTATCACCCCTTCCGACTGACGCCACAGGGCAACGGGCGTGAGGTAGTAATGAATCCGCTGAAGATGAATGCCGACGGTAGTTACGAAATGGACTTTGAACAGTTAGAGCAAGTCTGCGACGAGCATTGCAAGTTGCTCGTCCTATGTAATCCGCACAACCCTGCCGGCATCTGCTGGCGCAAAGAAACCCTTCTGCGCCTCGCCCACTTCTGCAAAGAGCATAACATCTTAGTGGTAAGCGACGAAATACACTGCGACATGGCTATATTCGGACATAAGCACATACCATTCGCAAGCGTCTCTGACGAAGCGGCGCAAAACAGCATAACCTTTCAGGCTCCTACCAAAACATTCAATATGGCGGGCGTAGTCAGTTCATACACCATTGTGCCCAACGCCGAGATAAGAGAGCGTTTCTTCGGCTGGCTCAGCGCCAACGAAATGTCAGAACCAAATATGTTTGCACCCATAGCCACGGTTGCCGCCTTCAGCGAGGGCGAAGAGTGGCGCCGGCAAATGCTGTCGTACATAGAGCAAAACATAATCTTCGTTGAAGACTATTGCCGCAAAAATATGCCACAGATAAGACCAGTGCGCCCCGAAGCGAGCTTCCTGATTTGGCTAAACTGCAGAGGCTTGAACCTAAACCACGAGCAGCTATTGGAATTGTTCGTGGACAAAGCCCACTTAGCCCTTAACGATGGCGAGATGTTTGGCGTTGGGGGTGAGGGATTTATGAGACTAAACGTTGGTACCCCAAGAGCTACCATAAAAAAGGCGCTTGACCAACTATGCTCGGCTATAAATAGCTAATAGTAGGTATTGTGTAAATGATATAAAGGTTGTACCTTTGCAAACGTTTTGAGAGATAATATTTTTATTAACACATTTACGACAAATTACAATGAAATTAAAGACAATCCTTTTGGCTATGCTGGCAGCAGTCTGCCTCGCATCATGTTCTGACGACGACGAAAAAGTTCTAACTCCCGCTGAGAAAATCACTGGCGAATATTGTGGCTTGGCAACAGTTTCAATGCCGGCAATGCCAGCATTCAACTCTATCAGCAACGACACTGTAAACATTTCGGCAATCAACGGCAAGGCAAACATCACTCTTGGTGCCATAGCAAGCGGCAGAGGTGAAACTTTGCCTAAGTTCACCATTGAGAACGCCAATGTAACCACCACCGACAATGCCACTTACACCATTGACAGCACCGCCTTCTCTACAACAGGACTTCGCAAAGACGGTTCAGAGATGAAAATTGCAGGCTACGTAAAAGGCAATGTAGTGGCAGGCAAGGCTACACTTACCTTTGGCATAACAAAGGCAGGTACTATGCCAGCGGCACTAATGCCTATGATGATAGCGTTTACCACCAATAGTGGCGAATAAACTCTAAGACTACGATTATGTTAAAAAGAAAGATATGCGCAACCGCCCTGCTTGGGTGTGTTGCGCTTTTTTCTTCATGTGAGGGCTTGTTTGAAGACGTTTATGACAAGCTCGACAAAGAAGTGAACAAATCTACCTACGGTTTCTACAACGTTAATGAGGCGAACCACACTGGGGCGATGTATCTAAACACCTCAGATTATGGGCAATGGGTTTACGTGAACTTGCACAACCGCACACTCGACTCATGCAAGATAGACACGCTATAC
>CAZPNJ010000006.1:0-20304 GCA_964587765.1 uncultured Prevotella sp. | reverse complement strand
TGATAGACTCTATCTATCAGAAGCGTTACTTCAGTATCCGTTCACAGTGCTCTTCAAGCTCTGTTTCTTCTCCTCTTGGAACAGCTCCTTACAAGGAACCTTTCACAAGTATGTTGAAGTTTGACCCGGGATGGAATACCTATGCCAGCCCTTCGGTAACCAACTCTTTGGCTGACATCTCTGCCATGATGGTTCCTACCGATAAGGCTATGGAGGAATACTTCTTGCCAGGTGGTAACGGTGAGTTCCTTATCGAACAGTTCGGTTCAAAGCCTAACACAAGAGCAAATCTTGAGGAGAATATCGACTCTCTGCCTATCAACATCGTTCAGGCTTTCATTAACAACCTTATGCAGACTTCATTCATCAACAGTGTTCCAAGCAAGTTTGGCAATGTTATGGACGACGCCTCTGACCCAATGGGCTTGAGCGTTGACTGCATCGACCAGAACTCAGATGGCTCTTATAATGTTAAGATTGCTAACAATGGTGTGGCTTACTTGCTCAACACTGTTTTTGCTCCTAACCGTTACGTTGCAGTATCAGCACCAGCTCTTCTCAACGACAACATGAAGATAATGAACACATTGATAAACGATGGCTCTGCCTCTTACAGTCCCTTGTCTCTTGAGTTGAACTATTATGCATATCTGTTGGCTATGTCGGCTAATTACGGATTCTTTATCCCAACCGACCAGGCTTTCAGCTTTTATTATGTTGACCCTGCTTACCTGAAGCACGATAAACCACGTGTATTGCACTTTTATTATACAAACAGTGACGAAGGCAATGTAGGTCCATACTTTGTTAAGTGCTCAGAGTGGAGATACAACCCAACAACAGGTGAAATAGGTGACTCTGTTAAGATGGTTACTTACAGCACTCAGGCAGAGAAACTCGCACTTCGCTCTATCTTCTCTGATATTTTGAACTACAACACCGTTATCTTGGGTAATGGCGAAAGAATGGGTTCAAACCAGTATTATAAGACAAAGCATGGTGGTGAAATCTTCTTCGATGGCAGCAAGGTTGGTAGTGGACAGCAGCTTGACAATGGTGTGCCAATGTCTAACATCACCCGTGTATATAACCAGAAGAATGGTACTAATGATCACTTGATTGCTCCTCCATTGAACTCTGTTTATGACCTTCTAAATAGCGATCAATACAAGGATCGTTTCTCGGAGTTCATGAAGCTTTGTGAGGCTGACACTATGATTGACTATATGCGTTTTGCAAGCGACAAGTTCAATACCAAGAGTAGTGTTACAAAGAAGTATGGCTATGAAGCATACATTCCTTTCGTTCAGAACTTCGGTCTTTCTAAGGGTGTAAACTACTTTAGCTCTTACAACTACACTGTATATGCTCCAAACAACGAAGCTATGCAGGCAGCTTACGATTTAGGCTTGCCTACATGGAAAGAGGTAGGTGCTATATATAAAAGGTGGATTGGCCGCGAAACAGAGGAAGGCTATCAGGCAGCTCGTGACTCTATGTTGGCAATGATTGAAGAAATCAACGCCTTTGTAAGATATCACTTCCAAGATAACTCTGTATATGTTGACAATCATGTTTCAAGTGGCAGCTATGCTACTGCTTGCGCTGACTCTCTTGGTGTTCGTCAGAAACTGACCGTTACTGGTGGTAATGGCAAGTTCACTATTACTGACGCTTCTGGCCATACTGTTGACATTACTAAGGGTGGCTCTAAATTGTATAACAAGATGACTCGCGACTATGTGTTCAACACCCTCGCTAAGAGTGCATCTTATATGTCAACCTCTTCATTCGCAGTGGTTCATGAGATAGGTACTCCTCTCAGTCGTCGTCGCGGAACTCGTCGCTATGATGTGCTATGGAATACAAGCAATTCAAAGAAGAAACTTGCTGCTCATCGCAAAGCGTTTGAGACAAAACTTTATAAATTGTATAGATGACGATTATGAAGACAAGGAATATAAAATACCTATTGCTCATGCTATTCTGCGTTATCAGTAGCGCAGCCATGGCGCAAGGAGTAAGAATTTCGGGTATCGTAGATTCTCCAGACGGACCGGTTATGTTCTGTAATGTCATTGAAATGGATGCCAACAATCGTATCGTTTCAGCTGCACAGACAGATATCAACGGTAACTTCTCTATGGAGATTAAGAATACTAAGAATAAGCTGAAAGTTTCATACGTAGGCTATAAGACACAGTTTATTCCTATCGGTAACCAGACTTCCTTCAAGATTATGTTGAAGGACGAAACCACTCTTACCGAAGTCGTTGTAAAGGCTAAGAAGAGATACAACCACGGTGGTTTGGCTATCCCTGAAAATGAGGTTTCTGTGGCATCACAGACATTTGATATGGACATGGTAGAAGGTCTTGCTTTCACCAGTGCCGATGAGGCTCTTCAGGGTCAGATCGCAGGTCTTGATATCGTTGCTAACTCTGGTAACCTTGGTGCTGGTACTTCAATGCGCCTTCGTGGTGTCACCACCATCAACGGTTCGGCAGAGCCTCTGATTGTTGTCGATGGCAACATCTTCGACAATCCAGATGAAAACTTCGACTTCACCAACGCTAACGAAGAGACATACGCTTCACTTCTTTCAGTCAACCCTTCAGATATCGCTGCTATCGATATTTTGAAAGATGCTGCCGCAACAGCTATTTGGGGTTCACGAGGTGCTAACGGTGTAATCAGCATTCGCACTCGTCGTGGTGCTCGTGGTGCAACACGTGTTGACTATTCACTTCGTGTTCAGGCAAGCTGGCAGCCATCAAGCTACAACTTGCTTAATGGTGACGACTACACCATGCTTCTGAAGGAAATGTATTACAACCCTTCACAGTCGGCAACGGCAACTACTCGCATCAACGAAATAAACTACAATAAGTCTTGGGCTGAGTACGAGAACTGGAACAACAACACCGACTGGGTAAAGGAGGTGACACAGACAGGTATCAGCCAGTATCACTACCTCACAATTTCTGGTGGTGGTGAAAAGGCTAACTTCCGTATCAGTGCAGGTTACGACCGTCAGAATGGTACTATCATCAAGCAGACTCTTGACCGTTTCTCTACGAAGCTTGCGCTTGACTACTTCGTTAGTGATCGTATCACGTTCCGTACAACGTTCCCTCTCACCTATACAAATAACCATAAGAACTATGACGATAACATTCTTAGTCGTGCTCAGAAGATGGCACCTAACATGAGTGTTTTCCGTCAAAACGCTGATGGCAGCAATACCAACGAGTATTATATAATGTTGCCTACGGGTGCTTCAGGAGCAGGTTCTTCTGTTTCAGGAACATCTGCGTCAGAGCTTTCTTCAATTCGTTCTCTTGGCAACCCTGTAGCTATAGCAAATCTTGCTTGGCGCGATGAGAAGACTTATCGTATCTCTCCAGAGTTCGACCTTGACTATGAATTGCTTGGTATCAATAATGGCGAGACCCGTTTGAAATATACAGGTATGGTTTACCTCGACATCTATTCAATGAACAAGCCAATGTGGTGGCCAGGTTCATTGACTACCGATGGCTGGACCAATGGCGATTACAACAAACCAACGACTTACGATTATAAGTCTCTTGGCTTTACTACTCGTCATACACTGACCTTCACTCCTCACTTCAAGAATGAAGACTGGTATTCAACCATGATGGCTCGTTGGGAAATGACAGTTGGTAACAACAACAGCCAGAACATCGTTAAGCGTAACGTTCCTAACAATGTAGAGTCTACTATCGTTGATGCAGACTTGAAAGAAATGGGAACTGGCAATGGTCAGTGGCGTTCTATGTCAGCTATCTATAGCGGTCACTTCTCTTACAAGACACGCTACTCAGTTGACTTCTCTCTCCGTGCCGATGGTACTACAAAGTTTGGTGACAAGAATAAGTGGGGCTACTTCCCTGGACTTTCTGCTCGTTGGAACATTAGCGATGAAAAGTTTATGGACTGGTCTAACTCTTGGTTGTCAATGTTAAGCTTCCGTCCATCATGGGGTATCGTTGGACGTCAGCCAAGCGATGAGTACACACAGTATGCTCGTTATTATACTACAGGCAGCTATGGTAGTGGTAATAGCAAGCAAGGTGTTACCTATCTTGAAGGCCTGCAGCTTAACGACCTGAAGTGGGAGAAGACCACACAGTATAACTTAGGTGGTGACTTTGGTTTCCTCAATGACATTATCACTGGTGATTTCAACTACTATTTCAAGCGTACAAAGGACCTGCTTATGAAGAATGTAAGTATTCCTTCTACTACAGGTTTCTCTTCTTTGCAGTGGGCAAACGTAGGCGAGATGACCAACAGAGGTTGGGAACTTAACATCTCTGGTAACAAGTTCTTGAAATTCGGTAAGTTCTCAATGAGCGCTAACTTCAATGTCTCTCAGAACTTCAACGAAATCGTTAGAATGGACGAGAGCGTGCTTCAGTCTATCAACTCTGAGTGGGACGCTTCCGCTCGTGGTAAGTATCTGAACCGTATCCAGACAGGTAACCCTTTGGGTTCTATCTATGGTCTGCGCTATAAGGGAGTTTACCAGTATTCTTACGACTACCTCATCAATATGGCAGAACGTAAGGGTTGGACTGCTCAACAGTTTGAGAACTATATAAATAATGAGTTCCTCTCTTCAGGCAAGTCGGCTCCTATCGACATCGATGCCAACGGCAAGGTTATCATGAACGATACTAATGGTCAGCCTGTTCGTCAGGTATATAACTACAATGATGGAACTGCTACCTACAATTTCCAAGGTGGTGACGCTATCTATGAGGATATAAACCACGACGGTCAGATCAACTCTCTTGATATCGTATATCTTGGCAACTCTAACCCTAAGGTCAGTGGTGGTTTCGGTTTCACCTTTAACTATGGCGACTGGTCTTTGAAGTCAAGTTTCTCTTATCGTGCTGGCGTGAAAATCGTCAATGCAGCTAAGATGGGTCTTGAAGAGATGTACAACGCTTACAACCAGAGCTCAGCCGTTAACTGGCGCTGGCGCAAGAATGGCGACATAACCACTATCCCTCGTGCTATGTACGACACTGGTTACAACTGGTTGGGTAGCGACCGCTACGTAGAAGATGGCTCTTTCATTCGTATGAGCTACTTGCAGCTTGTTTACAACTTCAACAAGAAGACTCTAAAAAACATTGGTCTGCGTCGTTTGCAGTTGAGCGTTTCTGCTCAGAACCTCTTCTGCTGGACAAAGTATAGCGGCTCTGACCCAGAGCACTCTGCAGGTTCATGGGGTATCGCATACGATAACTCTCAGACACCTCGTAGCAAATCTATAACATTCAACCTCGCAGTAGGATTCTAAAAGATTAAGGTTATGAAGATATCAAATATATATAAATATGGATTAGGCGTGATGCTGAGCGTTGCCACACTCAGTTCATGTAATGACTTCCTAACTATCTATCCTACAGATAAGACGGTTGGAGAAGACTATTGGAAGACTAAGAAGCACGTTGACGAAATGGTCAATGGCGCTTACATTAGCATGATTTCTTATGGCAACCAGGAGCGTGAGATTGTTTGGGGTGCGTTCCGTTCAGATGAGCTTGTCAAGTGTTCGAGCTATAGTAACTCTGATCTTGGCAACATCAATGCGGTAAACCTCTTGCCAACCAATGGCTACAACTCATGGTCTTCATTCTACGCAACCATCAACCGTTGCAACCTTGTGTTGAAACATGCACCAGCGGTTATGGACCTTGACCCTGAGTTCACAGAAGGTGACTATCAGGTTGCCCGCGCACAGATGTTGGCTTTGCGTTCACTTTGCTACTTCTACCTCGTTCGCACATTCCGTGATGTTCCTTACACCACTACAGGCTATGAGAGCGATGATGTGGAGATGAAGATTCCGCAGAGTACCCCGGACAGCGTACTTCAGTACTGTATAAACGACCTCCTCGAAGCTGAGAAGTACATTATGAAGTCTGGTGCTTACGGTGCAGACGACTGGCGCAACTTCGGCTACTTTACTCGTGACGCTGTTGACGCTCTGCTTTGCGACATCTATTTGTGGCGCGCTTCAATGAAGCACTCTCAGAGTGACTATCAGCAGGCTATCGCTTTCGCTGACAAGGTCATCGCATCTAAGGATGCATATTACAAGAGCAACCATACAGCAAGCATCGACCTCACCAAGGCAAACGACATCTATCATCTTTACGATGGTGATCTTGCTTTCTTGAACATATTTACTTCGGGCAACTCTCGTGAGAGCATACTTGAATTACAGTATGATGGTGAAGTCAATGCCAATACAGGTCTTGAAAATTACTTTTATCGTACTGATGACAAGACTGCTTACAGTCGCCTGATGGCTTCTCAACTCTTCAACGCAACTGATAAGGAGAATGCCAATAATCTCACAGGTACTAAAGTTTATTCTACAAAGAATGACTATCGCTATTGGAATAATGCTTATGGCGTTGAGAACGAAGAGGCTACTCAGCTTAATGTGCGTAAGTTCATAGGTCAGTCTACTATTTCTACATCATCAACAGCAGGTCAGACCTTCTCTACGACCCGTGCATACGAGCATTTTGCTCAGAACTGGATTATATATCGTATCACCGACATCATGCTTATGAAGGCTGAGGCTCAGGTCGCACTTGCCGAGAACGATAGTAGCGATTACCTGAAGTCGGCTTTTGGGTTGGTAACTACCGTCAACAAGCGTTCTCTTGAAGAGAAATCTCTTGGCGATGACTCTTTGAAGTTCGACAACTTCAATACAAAAGCCAAGATGGAACTTTTGGTGTTGGCTGAACGTGAGCGTGAACTCTGTTTCGAGGGCAAGCGCTGGTATGACCTTGTCAGATACAGCTATCGCCACATGGACGGTGTCAATACTGATGCACTCATGGCAGACCAGACCATCTGGCCATCTATCTACCCATCTATGCTTTCACTTGTCATTCGTAAATATGTAAGTGGTGGCGATGCCGTTTCATACAAGATGAAGACTGAGCCATTCCTATATTTCCCAATACGTGAAGGTGAAATAAAGGTTAACAATCTGCTGAAGCAGAACCCTGTGTACAAAGTTGAGGAAACCACCTCTAAAAAATAACGCTTAATCGTGATTATGATGAAAAAGAAGAATATGAAATCGTTTCTAAGCCGTCTTTTCACGGTTGCCATGCTCCCTGCAATGCTTTTTGTTAGCAGCTGCTCGGAGGATATAGACGAGTCGAACCTCTATACATTTACGGGTGAGACTATTGAAGACTATCTTGCAAACCGTGATTCGTTCAGCAGCTTTAACTATATCTTGGAGCGCGCTGGAATGACGACTCTGCTTTCTGCGTATGGCACATACACTTGCTTTGCGCCTGATAACAACGCAGTGGCAACTTACATAGATAGTTTGTATAACGACACGGAAAATGAAGATTTACCACACAATGGCATGACCGAAAACTCCTTGCAGGGTCTTACCGACTCTCTCTGCCAGGACATCGCTCTCTTCCATTTGGTAAATACTCAGATAGAAGGTGTTGACATGACCAATGGAATGACCGTAACTACAATGCTCGGTCGTGACATTACCACTTCAATCAGTGCCAAGACAGGTAACATCGTTGTAAATGCTTACAGCGACATTACCAGTATGGACAATGAGTTGGAGAATGGTACACTACACGTTATCAACCACGTCATCACACGTTCTAACTCTCTTATCTCTGGTTGGCTCAGCCAGCAAGAGAACTACAAACTCTTCACAGAGGCTCTGACACAGACTGGTCTTATAGACTCGCTCAACGTTCAGCGCAAGACCAACTTCACCATTCCAAAGACCACAGCTACATTCTATATACCAAAAGAGTGTAAGATGGGCTTTGACCTCTTCGCTGAAACCGACGAGGTGTTGAAGGCTAATGGCATTGAGTCAATCGAAGATCTCGCTGCATATGCTAACAAGATTTATGCGCACTGCGCCGATCGTGACACTGGTTGGTACGACTATTATCGTAACCTCAACACTGACGATGACCCAAATAACGACGTTGTTATCAGCACAGGTGATGACTATGAGAACCCAACCAACTGCCTCAATATGTTCATTAGATATCACATCCTTAAATTTAAGGTTCCTTTCGATGATATCTTCCATAGCTATAATGAGGTATCTTCTGTCACGCTTTATGAGTATTATGAGACTCTGCTCCCTTATACTCTTATGAAGTTTGAGAAAATCGGTGGCAACACCATGATTAACCCATGGTATGCTAACAACACTCTGACCGACCGTGTGGCTCAGCTCGCATCAAGCGATATTCACACTGTTAAGTTTGAGGGTGTCAAGGTTACCAAGGATAACCGAGCTCAGCCTATCAACGGATATGTTTATCCAATAGACAAGATGTTGGTTTACAACTCAATGGTTCCTCATGGCGTACTTAACGAGCGTATGCGTTTCGATGATGTTTCGCTCATGTGGGAAACAATGTCTAACAACTTCCGTTGCGCTACTGACGCCGAAATTCGTGCTTTGAACGGTGGTGTTCAAGGTTCTGACGGTAAGAACCTGACGGGTGACTACATTCTGTTCCCATCAGACTTCTTCGAGAACATGCGAGTATATAACGATAACACTGACCTCAACTATTTGCCTGGTCAGAGCAATGGCTGGAGTAACTATCAGGGCGATGAGTTCAACTGTAAAGGCGCATACGACTTCGCTTTCCGCTTGCCTCCAGTGCCAGACGGAACCTACGAACTTCGTATTGGCTACACAGCTAACGGCAACCGTGGTATGGTGCAGTTCTATCTTGGCTCTTCATCATCGCTTAACGACATGAGAGCTCTTGATATCCCTCTCGACATGCGCCACGAGCCAACTTCTACGACCAATGCCGACGGTACGTTCCTTGTTGACGTTGTTACGGGCTGGTATCCATATACAAGTACCGACGACAACGGACTTGAGACCGACGCTGCTATGCGCAACCTCGGCTACATGCGTGGTCCATTGTACTATACTCTTGGTAAGGGTGGCTCTACCATTGCACGTGCCAATCGTCAAGATTTGCGTCGTATCATCACACGTCGCGACTTCAAGCAGGGCGAATACTGGTTGCGTTTCAAGACTGTGTTGCCAGATAACACCAACACTCAGTTCCACCTTGACTACATTGAGTTCTGTCCAGAGAAGGTTTACAACAGCACTACCTACGCTGAGGACATGTTCTAAGTAATGTATAATTGATAATGGACAATTGATATTACAGATTGACATTCATAATTTACTGAAGACAATGAAACATAAAAGAATAAATGCAAAGGCGGTCATACTTGCACTCTCTCTGGGTGCAATGACCACCGCCTGCTCTGACTGGGACGACCACTACGATGAGGCTGCTCTCTCAGGCTCTGCTAATCAGACCCTGTGGCAGAACATCAGCGCCAACGAAAACCTGTCAGATTTTGCCGCACTTCTCAAGAAAGAGAAATACGACGAGCTGTTGTCAGCCGACCAGAGCTTCACTGTCTGGGCTCCGGAAAACGGTACGTTCAACTACGACTCGCTTAATCAGTTGACCGACTCTCGCCTTGTTGCTCAGTTCCTGAATAACCACATAGCTCGCAGTAGCTACCCTGCTTCGGGCAGCATCAGCGATAAAATCTATGTCTTGAATAAGAAATCCCTCGAATTTGTCGGCTCCGGCTCTTACACCATAAACGGCATAGCCGTTTCTACGCCTAATGTAGCGAGCAAGAACGGTGTCATGCACATCTTGGGTGCATCTTATATACCTTTCAAGTACAACATCTATGAGTCTTTGAACAACGAAACGTTCCCTATCGACTCATTGGCAAACTTCTATCACAAGTACGACATCAGCAAACTTGATGAGGAGAAGAGTGTTCCCGGACCAGTGTATAACGGCGAGCAGACCTATCTTGACTCTGTTCTATATCAACACAATACGCTGTTTACTCGCTATTTTCAGTACATAAACCGTGAGGATAGTAACTACACAATGATAGTACCTACCAACACGGCGTGGACCGCAGCGAAGAATACTATTAAGCCGTACTTCCACTACCTTGATAGTTTCTACTATTTCAAAACCATTCCTGACAACATGGCTCCTACGAAGCTTAACAAGCCTCTCATCGACAAATTTGCTACGTATGATTATGCTACGGCTAACATTACAGGCGCATATTTGAGTGACTCTCTCACCAATATGTTCATGCTTAGCGACTTGGCTTATAACAACAATCGCTTCGGTAATGCAAAGCATGCTGCAGCCGACTCTGTAGTCAGCACAACTGGTTCAAAGGTTTACGCTCAAGATGCTGCCAAACTGTTCTCTGAAGGGACTTTGGTAGAGAAGAGTAACGGTAAACTTTGGGTTACAGACAACCTTAACATGCAGACATGGACTTCTTGGAGTCCAACCATCAAGGTTGAGGCAGAATATACAGGCAATATCGGTCTTGTTTATGGTGGTATCGCAACAACTTACAGCGTAACCTCTACTACAAAGAATCCTAATGTTGCAGGCAAGGTGTCTAACAACAGATACCTTGAGGTTGAACCTTTCTCGCTTAACCCAACGGTTTGTATCAACTTGCATGACGTGCGTTCAGAAGAGTACGAGGTTTACCTTGTAACCGTTCCTTCTAATATATTGAGCGATGCGCATACACCTCTTCCATATAGTGTTCAGGTAACCATCGGTTATAATAAGGAAGACGGTAATCTTTACGAGACACGTTTGGGCGCATCTCGTATTAACAGCACTACCGAGATTGATACTATCGACTTGGGCTCATTCACGTTCCCTGTTTCATACGTTGGCCTGAGCCAGTCTCCTTATATGCGTATAGTTGGTGTTGTCCGCTCTACACAGAAAAACATATACGACACTACGCTCCGCATTGACTGCATTATTCTCGTGCCAAAGGCGCTCGATACCTACCGCAAGGCTCATCCAGACTATAAGGTAGCATCTGACGATTAATATGAATCAACTAAACCAAACGAAGAAAATGAAAAGATATAATATTCTTTGTGTAAGCTTTTTGCTGGCGATGGGCATCACTACCTCCGCTTACGCTCAAGACGACTATAACGACGGGCTGTCAGTAGAGGTAAAGAAACCTGCCTCAAAGAAGAAACTATATAATGGTCCTACCATGGTCGTAAAGGGTAGGGTGGTAGATGCTACCAACGGTATGCCAGTCAGCGGTATTCACGTTCAGACGCTCAACGACCTCCGTTTCGCTGCCATGACCGACGAGAAGGGTGAATTCTCAGTAGAAGTTCCAACTTTCGCCACGTCGCTCTATGTATATGGTCCTCAGTTCCTGAGCCAGCAGGTAGCGATAGGTCGCAACGACGGCACTCTGAAGATAAAGGTGCTTTCTGACAAGTATCGCAACATGTACGACAATGGTACTAACATTCTGGCAGCCTCTGAGGCTATCGTAAATGCCACTACCTCACAGACCGTTGAGACCGACATCGCATCAAGCCTCGGTGCTGACGTGCGCAGCATATCTCGCAACGGTGGTCCAGGCTATGGCGCAGCCATGTTTATCCGTGGTCTTAACACGCTCAACTCTAACGCCCAACCTCTTATCGTTGTTGATGGAGTTATCCGTGACATGCAGCCTACCCGTGGTTCGCTACACACTGGCGACTATACCAACCTGATGCTTAACATCAACCCTTCTGACGTTGAAAAGGTTACCGTTCTGAAGAACGCCACAGCCATATACGGCGCTAAGGGTGCTAACGGTGTGATACTTATCACCACCAAGCGCGGTCACTCTATGGCTACTCGTATTGATGCCAACATTGGTGTTGGTTTTGTTACCCTGCCAAAGTTGCCCGACATGATGAACGCAAATCAATATCGCCTTTATGCGTCTGAGATGCTAAGTTCTCACCCTGACTATGCAACCCTTACCGGCACATCGCTGAAGTTCTTGAACGAAGACCAGTCAAAGTATTATTACAACACATCTCATAATAATACAGACTGGACCGATGAGGTTTATAACACCGCACTAACCCAGAACTACAGCATCAATGTACAGGGTGGTGATGATGTTGGTATGTATAACCTCTCTCTCGGTTATACCGATGCTAACAGTACCGCTAAGAAGAATGGTTTCACTCGTCTTAACGTTCGCTTCAACACCGACATCAACATTATTCAGAACCTTACCACCAAGTTCGACCTGTCTTTCGCAAAGATAGACCGCAATGTGTTTGACAATGGCGCACCTGTTGACTTCACAAGTGCACCGGTAGCATCACCAACGTTCTTGGCACTTATCAAGTCTCCAATTCTCAACCCTTACACATATAATAATGTGACAGGTCGCCTGTCGTCAACCCTCGCTGGTCCTGACGACTTCCTGACCGAGCTTGACGAGACACTGACTCTTGGTAACCCGACCGCCCTTCTTGAAAATGGTTTTGGTATCAACAAGAACCGCGTGGAGATGACCCAGTTCAATGCAGTCATCGCTCCATCATATCAGTTCACGCCAAACTTGAAACTCACTGAGACTTTCAGTTACAGCCTTGACCGTATCTCTCAGCGCTACTACCGTCCAACAGGTGGTATGCCAGAGTTCCTTATCAATGGCTTAGGCTCAGTGCAGAACCTTGCAAAGTCAATGTTCTCAAAGGAGACATCTGTTGAGAGCAATACTCGTTTGCAGTTCACCAAGCAGTTTGGCGCTCACTTCCTTGATGTATTCGGTGGCTTCCGCTTCACATCGTTTGCTTACGATGACAACGAGGCTTCCGGTTCGTTTGCTTCTGCTGCTAACGACAAGATGCCAAACATCTCAGACGCTATGGACTACAAAGATGCTACGGGTATTGACGAGGCTTGGAAAAACCTTGCATGGTATGCTAATGCTGATTATAACTATCGCAATCGCTACTTCGCTCAGGTTTCTATGGCTCTCGAGTCAAGCAGCCGTTTCGGTAAAAACTCTGACGGTCTTAGTCTGGGTGGCGTAAAGTGGGGATTCTTCCCAAGCGTACAGGCTGGTTGGGCTATCAGCAACGAGTCATGGTTCCCTAAGACCAACCTCGTAAACTACCTTATGATAAAGGCTGGTTACGATATAAGTGGTAACGACGACATCAACAGCTATGCCGCTCGCACCTCTTTCAATGTTCAGAAGTATATGTATCGTAGCATCACTGCAATTCTCAACAACATCGGTAACGATAAAATTACTTATGAGAAAGTGGGTAAGTTTAACGTTGGATTGAAGTCTTATCTCCTTGACAACCGTTTGGGCATCAATTTCGATTTCTATAAGAGTCACACATCAAATCTGCTTACGTTGAAGAGCTTCGATAACCCTGTCGCTGGTATCAACAACTATTGGAGCAATGGTGGCTCACTTGATAATACAGGTGTTGAGCTTTCTCTGACGGGTAAGCCAGTAGTTACAAAAGACTTCAACCTTGAACTTGGCGCAAGCCTCGGACACTATAAGAATGAGGTAAAGACTCTGCCTAATACTTCTACTATCGCTGTAAATGGCGGTGGCATTAACGGTAAGGGTAATAAGGCTCAGGGTTACCTAACATCTATATATGGCACCGACAATGTGGCTACCATTGTAGGTGAAGCTGCTGGTGTCTTCTATGGCTACAAGACTGCTGGTGTATTCTCTACCGATGCAGAGGCAAAGGCTGCCGGCAATGGCAACTATCTCTATACCAACGACGAGACAGGTGCACCTCAGTATTATAAGGCTGGCGACGTACACTTTGTTGACCTCAACGGCGACGGCATTATCAACGAGAACGACAAGACCATCATCGGTAATCCAAATCCTGACCTCTATGGTAACCTCTTTGCCACAGCAAGTTACAAGAACTTTACTCTCTCGGTAGTGTTCAATTACTCTCTCGGCAACGATGTTTACAACTATCAGCGCTCTGTACTTGAAGGCGAGAGCAACTTCTACAACCAGACCACAGCCGTATTGAACCGTTGGAAGAACGAGGGCGACGTAACGTCTATGCCACGTGTTTGCTACGGCGACCCAATGGGCAACGGTCGTTTCAGCGACCGCTGGATTGAAGACGGCTCTTATCTACGTCTGAAGACTCTTAACCTGACTTATAAGGTTCCGGTAAGCCTCTCATGGTTGCAGGGACTGTCTGTCTGGGCTGAGGCAAACAACCTCTTCACCATTACCAAGTATCTTGGTTCTGACCCAGAGTCATCGGTTTCTAACAGCGTGCTCAACCAGGGCATTGACGCTGGCAACGTGGCACTCAGTCCAACGTTCACCTTTGGCGTGAAGTTTAACCTTTAAGTCTTGTTTCAATCTACATAACATCAGAACAATGAAAAAGTATATATTCATATTCGCAGCCTTCATTTCACTGGGTCTCACCACCACATCGTGCGAAGACCTTCTGGAGGCTGACTCAAAGGGTCAGATATACGACCCTGACCTCAACGACAAGACCGACTCAATCTTCTATACCCTCGGTATGATGAAGAGCCTGCAGCAGTGCATTGACCAGCACGTCTTGCTGAACGAGCTTCGTGGTGACCTTGTCACCACCAACTCGCACTCGTCGGTTGACATGAAGAACCTTGCGCAGTTTAATTACGAAGAGGGCAACGCCTACGATTCGGCATATCTCTACTATCGTATCATCAATAATTGCAACTACTTCATAGCTCACCGCGACACCACGCTCAAAACTGGTGCTCGCAACGTTGCTATCGGCGAGTATGTTCAGGCAAAGGCTATGCGTGCATGGACCTACATTCAGTTGGCTAAGATATATGGCGAAGTACCTTTCTTCACCACACCTATCACCAGCATTAGCGAGGCTAACCAGAAGTTCCCTAAGAAAAATCTTCAGCAGATTTGCGCTGAACTTATCCCTGACCTCGCACCTTACAGTGGTACGGGTGTTCCTTATTATGGTGACATCGACGCTGGCGAGTCAAACAACAATTCAGGCTCAAAGACCATCCAGTCTTCGCAGCTGATGTTCCCGGTTGACGTGGTTTTGGGCGACCTCTATCTTGAGAGCAACCAGTACGCTCAGGCTGCAAAGAGCTACTTCAAATATTTATATAATGGTAGTCAGCCAGCCAGCCAGTACTATCTTGAACCAATGTTATACATTACTGACGCACGTCTCTTTAACCGTGAGATGACTAACACTATTCGTGATGTCGGCTCATCTTGGTCAAACATTTTTGATATGTCTAAGCCTAGCGACGTAATCACTTATGTGCCTATGGCGGTTAACAGCTCAAAAGGTATTATCAGCAACCTGCCTGCAATCTTCGGTTACGATTTCTATTCAACCACAGCCGGCTCACAGCTCAGTCCAAAGCGCTTCCTCGTAGAGCGCCAGTTGCAGCCATCGGCTCCTTATCAGGCATTGGTTAACGCTCAGAACTTCTACTATCGTGTTGGTAGTGACAATACCGCCATTGCTTCCGCTTCAATCGGCGATATGCGTGCTAAATACACATGGTACGGTGTTGAAGACGTTAACGACTCTGCGTTCAGCATCTGTCGCAAATATGTTGGTGCCAACATCAACATATATCGCACCACAACTTTTTATCTACGTTTGGCTGAGGCTATCAACCGCATGGGATACCCTGATGCTGCTTTCGCAATCTTGAAAGACGGTTACTCTTCTGAACTGAAGAGTAAGGTGAATGCGCCTTACCTGCGCGATACCTCTCGTACACTGCTCACCACGACCCTGCCGTTCCTGTCAACCGAGAACGTTTCAAAGTTTGAATACAGCTATGGTATTCATGGTCATGGCAGTGGCTTCACCTTCGGTACATATACTCCTTATCAGTACACAACTGTGCTGGCTAAGAAGTTGAAGCAACTTGCTGACGCTGGTAGCATCACCATTCCTGATACTATCAACCTCGACAGCCTCAGTCTGACCGACAACGCCGACTTTATCTATGGCGCACAGGCTATCGATGCTGTTGAAGACCTTATCTGCGATGAGTGTGCGCTTGAGCTCGCTTGCGAGGGCACTCGCTTTGCCGACCTCACCCGCTTTGCCGCTCACAAGAACGAGGCTGCCACCTATGGCTCAACCTACGGCTACTCTTGGCTCGCTAAGAAACTCGCTTTCAAGAAGTCGGGACTTGCAGCTGACGACAGCTGGTGGTATCTGCCATTCAAATAAGCAGTTCTAACAGCCCTTTGTGGCAATAAATATCAGCAGTCTGAGATTTCTGTCTCAGGCTGCTTTTCGTTTATTCTCCCAAATGTCTGCTTGGATTGACAATGAAATTGCCTCTCTGCGTGAAATTCTTACATGCTAATAGATTTAAAAATTTAGTGTTAATTTTCTACTTTTTTAGTAATTTCCTTTGGCAGAAAAGAATAGTTTTATTAAGTTTGCAGGCAGTTCGTAAAATACCGGGCTATCAGCGTCAGGTTAGAACCTAACTATAAGATAACATAAACAATTAACAATCAATAGTTAAAGCAGACTAAACAGAGTGTGCCATTGATGGTGAAGAAAGAAATCATAAGCAAAGCTATTGCTGCCACGTACGTTGAGATGCGTGACACGCTATTGGCAATCTTTCGCCAAGTGGGGCTCCCCGAAGAAGAGTGTGAAGACCTCGTGCAAGACGCATTTGAGCGCTTGCTCGCCGTTGACCTGCTTCGCGAGGACACCATTCGTGGCATGGTAGCCACCATTGCTTATCGCCTTCGCACCGACATACTGCGCCACCGTGCTTTCGTTCGCATGGCTCGCGAGCGCATGACTGTCGATAGCATAGAGCGCACCACCGCCGACACTGCTTGCATAGTACATGATGTACACTGCATAGAGAAGTGCATTGTGGCAAAGATGCCACAGGCTACAAAGCAAGTTTACGAGCTTGCTCGCTTCTGCGACAAGGGCAATGAAGAAATTGCCGACCTGCTTAACATGACCTACCGCGCCGTAGAATCAAGGCTTTACCGCTCACGCATGGAAGTGCGCCAGCAGTTTAAGCGCCTCGCTACTGCTTAAATGCGGGCATATATAATAAGGTGTAGAGCTAAACAATCAAAAGTCTGATTACAGAACCTAAAGGCTCGAAACTTTACTAAACAAGAGATAATCAATTTTTTAATGTTTAACTTTTCTAACTATCAAAGTTTTATGAAACAATTTTTCCGTTCATTCGCGCTGCTCGTAGCAGCCGTGCTGGTAAGTGTTTCAGGCAAAGCCGCTGGTTGGAACGTCCCAGAGCCTAATTTACAGGCTATCTCTAACGGTGATACGGTTTATCTGTACAACGTTGGCGCAAAGGGCTTCCTCAGCATGGGCGAGGCTTGGGGCACGCAGGCTATCATCGGAACATCCGCTCCGTTGCAAACCAAAGCCCAGCTTCAAGATTCCACTCTAAACACTTGGAAGATTTGGACAAGTGCCAAAGGTGGCAAGCACCTTTTCCGCACAAACTCCGACAGTAAGATCGGTGATGGCGTTAAGGGCTGTTTCGCTGATGGTGGCGACGCTAAAAACGTGTGGACCATTTTGCCAATCGCTGAAGGCGCTAAGGTTTACACCATTCAGATGGTGAACACTGACGCTGACTCAGCTTTGTTTGACGCAAACCTTTACCTCGGTACACAGCTTGACCACACTTCTGGCGCTGGTACGGACGGTATCACACACGGTGCTTATTTCGACGTAAACACAGATACGCTCGACAACATTCACTGGGGTTTCGTGTCTCTCAATGACATGAAGGTTTACAACGCAAAGGTTTCTCTCGTTGCAACTATGACAAAGGCTGCAGCTAAGGAACTCGACGTTACCGCAGCTGAGGCAGTGCTTAACAACGTCGCAGCTACACTTGAGGAGGTTGAGGCTCAGACCGCAGCCCTCAATCAGGCTATCGCTAACGTAGTTACTCCAGACGATCCTGTTGACGTTACTGAGACATATCTCGGTCCTAACTATAACTTCAACTCTTCTCACGCTGACTGGACATCTACAATGATTGCCTCTAACGATAATGAACCAATTCAAAACAATGCTCAGGCAACCAACCGTTGCACCGATGAAGTCGCAAACGTATATAAAGTGTTTGACGGCAGCTTCTGGGAAAACTGGGATCCATCAGCTTACACAGGTAAGATGCACAAGGTTGCTAAAGGCATACCTTCAGGTGTTTATCAGGCAAGTCTTGCAGCTTTCGTAAACACATGGGACGCTGAAAACGCATTCAACAAGAAACAGTATGTATTCTTCAACGATCAGAAGGTTTTGTTGCGTTCTGCTCTCAACGAGAAATATACAGCAATGGTCGTTATCGACGCCGACACTCTTGATATCGGCTTCGCTCAGGACTCAGCTATCGCTAACTGGGCTGGTATCGACAACGCTAAACTCATGTACTTCGGCAACGGTATCGAGGCTTATCAGTACATGTCAACACACAACTCTGACGTACTCGCAAGCGACTACGCAGACCATTCTCTGTTCAACACAGCTTACTATGATGCGGTAGTCAGCGCTATCGACGCTGCTAAGACAACAACAACCGTTGCTGACGCAATAGCTGCTTATGCGGTAACAAAAGACGCTCTCGAAGCTCTTCGCCTGAATAAGGAAGAGTATGCTAAGTTGGATAAACTTTATTTGAAACTTTACAGTGCAGTGCTCACCGAAGGTGTTCCTGGACTTGACGCACTCTTTGATGAGGTTGAAGAAAATGTTACTGATAAGCAGATGACTAACGAAGAACTTGCAGCATACGTTGCAAACGTTCAGGACCAAATCACAAAGGCTTATCAGTCAAGCTACAATGCAGGTGATGATGTAACTGAAGCATTCGTTGTAAACGCTGCATTCGAAACCAGTGGTAGCGCATCTACTAAGGGTTGGAACTACTCAAGCAAGACTGGAACAAACGCAGGTGGTGGTTCATCAGGTGTTATTGAGGTTTGGAACGGCGACTTCGATTGTAACCAGACTCTCACAGGCTTGAAGAACGGTGTTTATACACTTTCTGTTCAGGGCTACTATCGTACAACTAACGAGAACGCTGGCGCAGCATGGACAGCATGGACAGCTGCTAATGGCGAGAATACTGGCGACAATACAGTTCGTTCTTACATCTATATTAACAGTGCTACTCAGCCACTCGCTAACATCTTCTCTTGGAACAGTGCTACACAGGAAACGGGTATGACCGCAAACGGCGCAGACCCAATCACATACGAGCCTAACGACGTGACTTCAGCTAACACCGCAATCGGTAAGGGCGCTGATGTTTACCTAAACCAGGAAGTAGGTATTTGCTACGATCGCACTCTGAAGATTGGTATCGCTTGCTCTGACCCAACCGCTAAGGTAGGTCGCTGGACATTGTGGAACGACTTCAAACTCGTTTACAATGGTAACGATGCTGCTCTCATCGCTCCTGTACTTCAGCAGCTTATCAACAAGGGCACCACACTCGCAGAGTCTAAGATGCCAGCTGAATTGAAGTCTGCTCTCAACGCTGAGATCGCTTCTGCTACAAGTGAAGTATCTGGCACTGATGGTGTTAAGATGATGGCTGCTTATCAGAAACTCGCAACTGCTATCGACACCGCACAGAAGGGTGCTGATGCATACGTAGAACTCACAGCAGCTAACGCTAACCTCACCGCTGCTATCAGCAAGTATGCTGAAACAGCTAAGGAAGAAGTTCTCACAGACGCTACAACTCTTAACGCTGCTGTAACCGCAGCTGTTAACGATGGAACTATCACTGTTCCTGAGGTTGCTGGTAAGATCACTGAAATCGACAGCGTTATCTATCTTTTGAAGGAGCCTAAGGGCGAAGCTTCAGATACTAACCGACTTGACTACTCATACCTCATCGCTAACCCAGACCTTACAGACGCTGCTACTGGTACAGTTGTAGCCGCTCCTAAGGGCTGGACTATCGAAACAAAGAAGTATGGTAAGAAGGCTGCTGGCTGTGGCGCTCAGTTCTCATTGCTCGAGGGTTATAACGGTAACTTCGATATCTATCAGGACATCAAGGGCTTGAAGAAGGGTGTATATCAGGTAGTTTGTACAGGTGCTTCTCGCGACAGCTCTTCTGCTTACGCTTCTGCATGCTTCGCAGGTGACTCTACAGACCTCCACGTTTACATCTTCGCTAACGGTGACTCTGCTCTCTTGCAGAACGGTATCCCAAGCACCATGCTCTCTGACGAGTCTTGGATGGCTGCTGAAGGTGCTGCTGGATTGTGGACATCTTCCCT
>CAZPNJ010000005.1:15633-21085 GCA_964587765.1 uncultured Prevotella sp. | reverse complement strand
GCAGCGCCGCCTTAGCTGAATCGGGAATAGGTCTTATGTCATCGCTCTCGGCGTGCCATGAGAGCAAGGTGGTATTAAACATATCATCTCGCTTTACGGTAACGGTGATACGCTTAATGTCAGCACCACTTAAAGCGCTTTCAAACACGGCTTCTGGCGACAGCGTCTCCGTTGTGTCAAGCAGCGTGTCACCACTGTCGGTGGTTACCGTTATGCGTACGTTCAGTTTAGATGTGGCGAGAAGCATTAGCTTACCGTCTATTATGTTCATCACAATGTCCTTGCTGGCGTTTTTTACTATGCCGAGGTCCCTGTAAGGCATGAAGTATTGCGTGAACATCTTTTCCTCGTAAGGCATGAGCCAAGTGAAGTCGGGCTGATTTTCGGTATAGACGCCCGCCATAAGCTCTATGTAAGGACGGAACACCCCAGGCTGCTCACTGTAGTCATCGTCAGTCAACGCTCTGTCCCATGACCTGCCGAAGTCGCCATTGCCCCATGTCCATTGTTTCTTTCCGGGCGAGAAGTGATGGCTTGCCACGTGAAGCATTCCGCCATGCGAGTCGTTCTCATAGCCACCCTCAAAGTTGTATTTTGAGTTTACCGCCATGTATGACGTTGGCACTTTTATGTTCTTGTAGTTAGATATGTCAACGCCAGCGCTATAGTCCATCTGATAATATGTGCCAGTGGCTATTGGAAAGCTCGACACGGCGCGCTTACCATGGTCAAACACGGCGTTAACGTCTTGCGGGAACACGCTTTGGTAGTAGTCGTTTACTTCCACCGCAGGGTTAGCCCACCAAAGGAAAGTCTGTGGCAGGGGCGTGCGGTTTATGGCGCGTCCTTTTATCTCAAGATACGCACAGCCTGGGCGAAGCGTGAAGCCAGCCATGCCCTTTTGGTGGAACATGCGTTCCATCTCGTTTACCCATACCGTTACGCTTCCGTCGCCGTTCTCCTCAATGGTGCTGTCAACGGGCATATATGTTGACGGACGGTGGTGTTGTGGCCAGTTAAACTCTATGCCTCCACTAATCCACGGACCAGCCAGTCCAACGAGAGCTGGCTTAATGACGTGGTTGTAGTAAACGAAGTGGCGCTTTTTTATTTTATCGTAAGCCATCTGAATGCGTCCGCCAAGCTCTGGCAGAATCATTATCTTTATATACTCGTTTTCAAGATATACGGCATGCCACTCTTTGTCAACCTTCTCGTCGCTTACCTTTTCTATGACGGGGTAGGGATATACCTTTCCGCTGCTGCCTTGATATACTCTGTTTTCAAGAAATATAGGGTTCTTTTCGGGTTCTCCTATCTCATAGGTGGGTATTACCACCGTTTCTTTCCATGCTTTTACCATTATATATATAGTTATTTATCCACAAATTGATTTTCCAACTCTTCGAGACTCTTGCCTTTTGTCTCGCTAAGATTTCTGATGAAGAATATAAGTCCGCATACACATACTCCGCTGTATATCCAGAAAGTGCCATAGCTGCCCAGCGCGCTGTTGAGCAGTGGGAAGGAGAACGTCAGCGTGAAACTGCCTACCCAAAGCATGAACGTGCAGGTGGCTACCGCAACGGCGCGCAACTGGTTGGGGAATATCTCGCTTATTAACACCCACGTGCAGGGGCCAAGCGTCATGGCGTAGCAGGCTATGGCTGCCACCACGAGCACTACCATAAGCGTGCCTGTTATGTTAAAGAAATAGCAAGTGCCTAATATAAGGTATATGCCTCCCAGTCCGCCTGCGCCAATCAGCATTAGAGCCTTGCGCCCAAGTTTGTCTATTACGTTTATGGCTACAATGGTGAACACCACGTTGGCTATGCCAGTTACTACGATGTTGAACAACACGTCGCTTAGCGCGTAGCCCGCAGCTGAGAAGATTTCTTGGGCGTAGTTGAAGATTACGTTCGTGCCGCACCATTGTTGGAAAACGGCTATGAACACACCCAGCGTGAGAACTCTTCTGTATGGTTTGGTGAACAAGAGTTTAAGGCTGCCTTCGCTGCGCTTTCCCTCTTTGCCTTCTTTCATGGCGAGCCATCGTGGGCTTTCCGGAATGAAGAACCCTAAAACGAGAAACAGGGCTGCGGGAAAACACGTTGCCCAGAACATCCAGCGCCAGCCCATCTGTCCGTTCCATGAGGCCGCTATCTGTTCTGGCGTAAAGTCAGCGGGCACGGGCTCTGCTATCTGCCAGTTGGCTATCTGTGCGCCAAGTATGCCCAAAACGATTGTCATTTGGTTGAGCGACACCAGCTTGCCTCTTATCTCCGTGGGTGCTATCTCGGCTATGTACATCGGCGAGAGTCCTGACGCCATGCCTATGCCTACGCCACCCAAAAGTCTTGCCACGAGGAAAAGGCTAAAGCCGTTAACGGCGCCAGTGAAGTAGGAAGACGTGAGGAAAACGAAGGCTGAGCCTATAAGCAGTGGCTTTCGACCGAACCTGTCGGCGAGAGCGCCTGACGTCATGGCGCCAACAAGGCAACCCAACAGCGCCACGCTCATGGCGAGACCTTGCAGCGTAGGTTAGTCACTTATGACAAAGAATACTTCGTAAAAAGGTTTTGCCCCACCTATAACCACCCAGTCATAACCAAAGAGAAGTCCTCCCATGGCTGATACCAGACACACGAAATAGATAAAGGCTGAATTGTAATGTTTCATTTTATTTCGTAGTAGTTGATTTATGGTTGCAAAGATAGTGTGAATTTCATTTGGTTCATAATGGATAATTTATTTAGGATAATGGACTATATTATAAAATATACTTATCTTTGCAATCGTATCTATGCTAAAAATAAAAGATGGTTTCACAGGCGAACGCTCAATAGTGCTGCCCCGGGCTGTCGTGAGCGTTATGGAGAAAGACCCGTTGGTAAGAAATCTTTTCGTTACCGACATAGGCTTTTATCCAGATGCGGCTCACCACTTCAGGGAGAGAAAACAACCCGTCAATCAGTTCGTGCTTATTCATTGCGTGAAAGGGCAAGGTTGGTTTGAGACCGACGGAAGGCGCAGAGTCGTGGTGGCTGGAAGGTATTTCATTATTCCCGCAGGCAAGGTTCACTCTTACGGCTCAAGCGACGACAGCCCTTGGACCATTTACTGGATGCACATACGTGGCGAGCTGGCGCGATTCTATGCCGAGCACGCCAATGAGCCCGTGGCGATAGAGCCGTCAGTTTTTTCGAGAATAAGCGAAAGGCTCAACGTCTTTGACGAGATTCTTAATACGCTTGCCGATGACTATAACATTGAAAACCTGAGATACATGTCTGGGCTGTTGACGTTCTTCCTGTCGAGTATGCGCTACATAAATCTCTACAGGAAATATTCCTCTGAAAAGATTGACGCGACCAATATAGTTGAGGCCTCAAAGCACTTTATGCAGGAAAACCTCAGCCGACGCCTGTCGTTGAAGCAACTGTCTGACTATATCGGCTATTCAATACCTCGCATATCGGCAATGTTCAAACAGCAGACGGGCGCCTCGCCAATAGCGTATTACAATAACCTGAAAATAAAAGAGGCTTGCCGATTGCTGGAAACCACCGACCTGAAGATTGTGCAGATCAGCAGGCGACTCGGCATAGCCGACCAATACTATTTCTCACGACTGTTCTCTGAAATAAAGGGCGTTTCGCCCAAAGCCTACCGACAGTCTCACCTGTCATAATAAACTCTCCTTATAAGGGCAATTATTTCCCCTTATAAGAGGAAATGTTTCCCCTTGTAAGAGGAATTATCTCTCCTTATAAGAGGAACTTTTGTTTTCAGGCGTAATTGTCCATAGTCATAGGTGTAATTGTCCACAATCATGGGCGTGAATGTTTTATATCATAGGTGTGATTGTCAGTAGTGTCATCTCTTAGAGATAACCTGTTGCATTGGAATTATTTGTTATATACAAACGAAAATCGGGTGAACTCACGTTCACCCGATTGAATTTATTAATGTTTTACTAATCGTTTTCAAATGAAAACAAGATTACTTACTCTCTAAGTTAATCTTGTTGTTTACGTTGATGGCCTGTGCAATCATTATTGCTACTACTGCCAAAATCATTAATCCAGTCATAATCTTTTTACCTTTCTTTTGATTAAACTTCTTATATGTTATCCTTTTCTCTCAATGGACCTTAGTCCACACACTATGTTTTCTTTTTCTGGGTGCAAAGTTATGGCGGTTTTTGTGTGTGCGCAAACAAAACTATCTTTTATTGCATATTTTCGCTGTTTTATTGACCGAGGTCAATTTTCTGTGAAGGGAGGATAAGGGAATAAAAAGGAAGTGATAGGGGAGTTAAAGGGACATTAGTAAAGGGATTGGAATGGTTCTTAAGGGGAGTTATAGAGAGGTTAAAGGGACAAAGGCTGAGTTAATGAGGCAGTGCATAAAGAAAGGGAAGTAAAGGTCTAACGTCCCTTTTACTTCCCTTAAACTTCGTTTTAATTCTCTTAAAATCCCTTAGGCAAAGTCACTTCTTAATAATCTTCGCACTATGGTTAGCGTTGCTGCGCACGATATACATACCTGCTGGCAGAGAGGTGGCGTTGATGGTAGTTTGACCATCGGTCATGCTTTGTTCTATAACCTTTTGTCCGCCCATGTTATATACAGCCACAGATGTTGCGCCAGCGTCTTTCACGCCAAAGGCAACTGTTACCACTGATGGGTATGCCTGAAGAGAGGTGCTCTTGCCCTGCGACTTTATCTCAGCTATGCCCGAAACAGTGCCATCGACGTCGGCAATGGTGAGCCAACCTACACGCTCAATGGCGGGATTAGATGCGGTGAGAGCCATGCTGGGCGCTGATGGGTCAATCTGATAGCGAAGGCGAATATAAGTTGTGTCAACTATGTTCGGACGAGTGCGCAGTACTGACATTACATCGTGGTTGAGCGACTGCATTTGGGCTAACACAACGGGGTTGTGTACTGGTTGCTCGTATTGGTAAACCTTGCTTAGCGTTAACGAGCTGTTGAAGGTGAATGTGGTATCGCCGACGATAAGCATCTTGTCGCCGCCATCGCTTGTTTTACCTTTCTCGATGGCAACAAATCCTACTGCGGCTGAAAGAGCTGCCACATTATTGTCTTTTACGCTCTGTTCACGCATAAGCTTAACACTGAAACCTGTCTTGGTTACGTTGCATACGCGAGCGCAAACAGGGTATGAGCCACCAGTATAAATTGGTGAGGTGAATACGACTGGTACATCGTTGAATGGCTTTGCGAAAGTGTAGTTGACCGTTTGGTCGGCATATACAGAGTTTATTTTGCCTGCCTCGTATGCCAATGAGCCGATTTGGCCAGTGCCGCTGTTGGCGATAATGTAGCTTACGAAGTCGTTGACTACCTCTGTCTTTTTTGGCTTTATATAGTAGAAATCGCTCTCCTTACTGCTCAGCAACGGATATATGTTTGCACGGAA
>CAZPNJ010000005.1:14107-15623 GCA_964587765.1 uncultured Prevotella sp. | reverse complement strand
TCGCCCGCCGGCACGTTGGTGTCGGGCTCGACCCACATGGCGCCGTCCGCGATCCAGCGGCCGTCCTTCACCGCGCGCTGAATCTTCGCGAACAGATCCGGATAGTAGTTCCGGCACATCTCGTATTCCGCCGGCTGGCTCTGCAGAGAACTTCGGTGCCATAGAGGAATAAGAGTAGTCTGTGCTGTTGGTAGAGTATGTTCCATACTGAACGCTGTCGCCATAAAGGCTCTCCGCACCGTTTACGTAGTTGTAAACCACATTAGAGTATAACCTTGAGTCGTTAAATGTAACGGCTTTAACTCTGTATTCCCAGTTGCCGCTTGAAGGAACGGTATCAATGTATGTGTAACTGCCACCAGCATCTTTTATCTCAAGTGTGTCGATAGTTTGCCAGTCGCTGTTTGTGTTTCTGCGGCGCTCCAATGTCAGCGAGTTGTTTAGTTCGCCGTTTGGGTCGGTAAATTTAATTGTCGCGAGCATTGTGGTTGGAGCGAAAGAGAGTGTCATGCCAGATGGTGCGTAAACACGTGGAGAAGTCGGTACATACTCGTATGCTTTATTGTAGGCAAGGCCTGCGTCTTCTGCTTTATATACTTCGCCAGCAGCGGTAAGTGTGCCGCTGTTGACAATGTGTCCTCTTGACTCTTGATTCCAATAAGCATAGCGCTCAAGACAACCGACTGAGGCAAAGTTGGCGAGAACTCTCTTCAGCACAGTGGCGTTATCGGCATCGGGGTTGGAAGAAGCGAAAATACCGTTGTTGTTCCATGAAGCGCCCCAAAGCCATTCGCTTATCCATACGGGGCGATGATAGGTGTTGTAGTATCCTGCGACTTGATTTTCAAGATTCCATTCTGGCCAGTAGCAGTGTATGTCAGCGATGTCGCAGCGCCAGCCACGAGCGTCGATAGAATCCATAAATGCCCTTGTCCATGATAGTCCGCCGTCGTGCTGAGCTGGTGAACAAAGACGCATGCCCGTAGCCATGGTCTTCTCCCAGTTGGCGAGAACCTGTGCAACGGTGGCTGGTTGGTCGTCAGCGTTGTTGGCAGGCTCGTTGTTGGTCTTCATGTGAGCAGTCGGTGTAACTGAACCGCAATCAGAGATGCTTGGCCAGCCCTCGTGTACACGTTGGGCAACACACTCTCTGTCTAATCCTAAATTAGAGCCAGCTCCTCCGAAGGTATAGCACCATGTTGTGCCAAGTGCCTCGTTGTCGGCAGTAGAAGTGTTGTTGGCAAGACCTTTCTTTGAAACGTTCTGCCACTGAAACATACGGTAAGACGAAACTCTGCCAGCCATGAGTACAGGCAGGTTCATAACCAGGTCTGCCTTGTCGGCTATGAAGCAACGACTGTAACCATAGCCACCAGCCTTAAGCGAGAACGTAACCATAAAGCCACGCTTCAGGCGGAAACTCTTTATGCGGTTGTTGAGTTGCTCGTCGGTAAGGGTGTTCATAAAGCCGCCCGTATTGCTCAGGTCAAAGTTTGAACATGAGTCGCCTTTGCAC
>CAZPNJ010000005.1:11192-14097 GCA_964587765.1 uncultured Prevotella sp. | reverse complement strand
ATAAGTATATGGCAAGATAAGCGCACCTTTATTATATATGCGCACTTGGCAGTTGCTGTTGTTTACAGCCTTTGCACCGTTTATCTTAATGTAAGCAAGGAAATTTGCGTTAGCGGTTGAAGGCTTTACGTTGTCAAGTATAACCACGGCATGGTTAGTGTTGGTAATGTTGATGCTACCCGTAGTGGTGAATGGGGTAGAAGAGGTGATGTGATAATCCACGTCATCGCTCAGTTCAATGTTTGTGGTAACTTGCTCAACCGATGTTGAAGTGTTGTCTGCCCATGCTGTAAGGCAGGTTGCAACCGCAGATATCAGGAGTAATAATCTGTGTTTCATAAATATAATATTGATAGTTTAACCTTAGTAAGATGTGACAAAGATATAAAAAATAGTTTATTTGATGTTCATATTAACCTCTTTTTGTTATCTTTGTCACTGTTTTGAGGAATAATAACAACTATCAATCAATATAACCAAATGCAAAAGAAACAACTCTTTATGGCTCTTGTCATGGCAATGAGTGGCATAGCCAGTAATGCGGCTGACGTAAAGGTTAGCACCGATACACGTTTCGCTCGTGGCGCAACGATGGCGTTCGCACGTATAACCGTCAGTGGAACTGTCAGTGAGAAAGGTGTCTGCTGGGGCACTACTCCCACACCGTCAGCAGCTGTGAACAAAGTCACCGCAACAATTTCTACGTCGGGCGATTTCGCTGGTGGAGTGTATTGGCTGAAGAACCTTACGCCATCAACAAAATACTATATGCGCGCCTATGCCATATCGGGCAGCGATACCATTTATGGCAACGCCGTTAAGTTCTACACCATTCCTAAGGGAACGATGTCGTATTACCTGCGTGAGGGTGATAGCGATGATGGCGCTCGCGCTCGCATTGACGCAGCCATGGCAACAGCCGTGAACTGGTGGAACAACCTGACATCAATACAGGGACTTCAGTTTAACGTCGGCTATAACTCCGGTACTCCAACTGCTGACTGCTCATACGGTGGCTATATAAGAGTAGGACCAACCCAGTCATATCAGGCAGTGGGAACGATGCTTCATGAGATGCTTCATGGTGTGGGCGTTGGCACATATAATAATGTATGGAGAAATGGCAATATACGCTCTAATGGCGACAGGGGCTATTGGTTGGGCGACAGAACCACTGAGGTGGTTAGATTCCTTACGAATAACGCCGGCGCAAGGCTTAACGGCGATAATACCCACATGTGGCCTTTCGGTATAAATGGCGCTCACGAGGACACGCACGCAGACCAATTGTATATCGGCAACTCGCTTATATGTCAAGCTCTTGGCGAGGACGGACTTCCTTATTCTGATGGTAGTGGTTTTGCCACGCCTTCATACGTGTTTGACCAAGAAGACACTACGAAATATTATATAAAGAGCGAGAGTGAGGACTATGGCCTTTACACTTCATATTTGGTGCAAAACGCCAATGGCTCGCTATCATATAAAGAAATGTCAGCTAAAGAACTGCTTGGCAACGATAGCGCTGCGTGGTATGTTACGTTCGACCCTGTTAGATGTTTCTACGCTTTTCGTAACGCCGCCACTGGTAATTACATAAGTTTTACTACTTCAAACGCTAAGTTTACCACTCGCAACGTGGCTACGCTTACGTCTTCAGAGTATTTACAACTGATGCGCGCAAGGGTAAACGCCATAACGGGAACAAAGTTACGTGGATATTATCTGATTTATCGCACGGCAAGCCTAACGCCAAGATGTATGACAGGCGCAACCAACGGTAATGTTGCCACCGGCTATTATGATTTCTCTGACTTGGCAAAGGCTCAGCGATGGCTGATTATGGATAAGAACGATTTGAAGGAGTTCTATAAGATAACGTTAACTCCTACATTAACAAGGTTAGATACATTGCTCAGTCAGGTTAAGACGCTCAAAACCACTGCCCACACAGAGAATGTGGCTGGCGCAGACGCCGCTTTCGACAATGCTCTTGCAAATATTAAGACGGCAGAAGTATCTTGCGGTAGCGCTACTGAGGCAGAGGAACTGATTGAGGACGTTAAGAATGCGGCTAAGGAATTCTTGAAAAATACTACTCCAAGCAGCCTTAACCAGCCTTACGACCTTACTTATATGATTAACAACTCGGGCATGGACACTACCGTATATTGGGGTGAGACTCTTTATATAGGTAGCTCTTGCACTGGCTATTCAGGACAGGCGTTTGACTTTAACCAGACGCTGACCGACCTGCCAGTGGGTAAATATATATTGCGTGCGCAAGGTTTCCAAAGGCCGGGTATGATTGCCAAAGATTCATATACAAAGTATGCTAACGGTTTGGAAAATATAACTGCAAACCTGTATGCTAACGCTGACTCTGTGAAGTTGAAGAGCGTTTGGTCAGATACAATGAACGTAAAGATAAACAATGTTCTTCAGGCAGGTAACCCAACAATGGGCTTTATTCCTAAGTCACTTGAGGGAGCACGTTATTACTTCGACTTTGGCAGATACGAGAATGTGTTAGTAACAAAACTAAAGGCTGACGGCAGTATGAAGATTGGTATAAGAAATACCAATGCTGATGAGAACTACTGGACGGTATTTGACAACGTTCGCCTTTACTATTTCGGACAAAACGTTTCAGACGAAACACTTGGCGTAAAGACTATTAACACCAATGCTCCGTTCAGCACTAACAGATTTAATGTTTATGGCATAGACGGCCGCTTGGTTCGCCGCAACGCAAGCAACCTTTCTGGTCTGACACCAGGTCTGTATATCGTAAACGGAAAGAAATTCGTAGTAAACAAATAGTAGGTTTTATCAGAAAGAATTATGCTAAACAAATAGCAGGTTTAAACCGAAATTAATCGGTGTTTAATCGGTGTTTAATCAG
>CAZPNJ010000005.1:0-11182 GCA_964587765.1 uncultured Prevotella sp. | reverse complement strand
AAACACCGATTTTTATGTCCAAGTATATTATTATGTGAAGTTTAATGGATATTTTGCTTCTATTTCTTCCAACTGCTGTTGCGTTCTTTCCTTGAATGCGATGTATTCGGGTGAGGTGGCATTGAATGGGCGATGCTCCAACGCTTTGCGTATTGGCTCATAGGCTTTGACAAACTGCCAAGTGGCTTTTGAAAAGAATGTTTCGGCAAAGCGCTCGTATATATAATCAACGGCCTGTTCCGAGGGGTGGAGCATGTCTGAAGCATAGAAACGATAGTCGCGCAACTCATCGTTGACAATCTCGTAGGCAGGGAAATAAAACACACGGTTTGGGTATTTCTCTTGCAGAGCGTGTGCCGCAAGAAGAAGCGTTGCCTTTGAGAGTTGACTCTCGTGGTAGCCGTATTTGGCATAGCGTATAGGGCTAACGGTAATGATTACATTGCCATTAAGCAGTTCCACTGCTTTTGATAGGTATTCAACGCACTCATCAACGGAAAGTTCGCGCTCGGTGAATAGTTTCTGCGGACGCTTTTGACAATTGTCAACAATCTCGCCCGTTGAGTTGAGTATATAAACGTGGTTAGTGCCAAGCGTGAGCAGGGTAGTGGGGGAGTATTGCGACTTAACGGTTGAACTATCATTATGCGCTGAAGGTTCTTGTGTAGTAAGTCTTTTGATTGTGTGAAGTATGCTCGCTGGGTTATACATCACCCCGAAAGGGTTGACTATGGCTCTGAACTTACGTTCCAAGAACTTCTTACCTATATTGTCAGCAAAACAAGACCCCACGAAGAGTAACTCTTCAGAGGGGTCTATTTGTTTTTGCGGTTTAGGTATTTCTACTATCGTTCGAAATTCCATTATGCTTGTTTCCTTGATTTTCTTACTTCAATTATAATGCCAAGCAGCAATGCCAGACATATAGCGCCGAGGGCAATGAAAGAAATGGTGTTGGTTACCTGTATTGACTTCGGGTGGAAGTCAAGCTCAACCTTATGCTTGCCTGCTTTTATGTTAATGGCGCGCAATACGTAGTTAACTCTTCCTACAGGCACTTCCTGACCGTCAACCGTTGCGGTCCAACCAGGGTAGTAAATCTCAGAGAATACCAGCACGCCACCCTTGTCAGAGTTTACCTTATATATAAGGTGGTTAGGCTCATATGAGGTTATCTCAACCATGGAAGTGCCAGACTGCTGTGCTGCATTGCCTAATGTCTCTTTGAATTTTTGGTCGGCAACAGCCTCGTGGCGCAGATTTATCTTGCCAACACCGTCAATTTCTTCATTGGCGTTTTGTGCGTAGGTGATTTTGTCAACAAACCATGCGTTGCCATAAACGTATGGGTTCTGTAGTGGCACTGTCTTACCGTCTTGCAGCCCAACAATGAAATACTTGGTGTTGAGCATATTCAGTACAGGGAAGATAGAATCGCCGTTAACCTGTGTCATATCTCCACCGACCTTTGCAATCGCAGGTAGCAATTTCTGCATTTCAGGCGATATGTAGTAGTCAATGAGTTCTTGATAACGGCGCAGTTTGGCAGCATTATATCCACCAATGCTCTTGTGGAAGTATGATGTCTCGTTTTCGTTGAACGTGTTGCTTGCAAGGTTCAGTACACGATAGTCGAGACTCTTGTCCTGACAGATAAGTTTGTCGGTCTCGGTCATCTCTTTAGTTGTCGTTCTAACCGTCTTGTCAACAAACATATCATCGTATAGGTATCTCTTGTTAATCATCCACATATCAACAAGACACAATACTGTGATGCCTGCAACCATATATTTCGCTTGCAGTTTCTTGTATTTGAACAGCATAAGAAGTGCCATGCCGATTGAAACAACCCAGAACGAACGCCATGCGTCAGCCGTTAGCATAGAACGGCGAATTTCGGTCAGGTTGTCAAGTATCTGTGCCAATGGGAATATCTGTCCCTGTGCCTGTGCGTTTTGTGCAACTTGGTTGAACTGATACATTTCCTGTGAAGAAACGAAGTCAGAGAAGAATGCGCCCGGCATAACGGCAAACAGCAATGAAACGCCTGCTGTCATGCCGAAGCTTGCCCATACATATTTCATCTTTGTCTTCAGCAGTTCCGGTTCGTCAATAATCTTTTTCAAGCCCATCACTGCCAGTAGTGGAATAGTGAACTCTGCGATAACCAATATTGAAGATACAGCCCTGAACTTTGCGTACATTGGCATGTAGTCAATGAAGAGGTTGGTAAACCACATGAAGTTTCTACCCCATGACAGCAGAACTGATAGTATTGTCGCAGCCAGTAAAGCCCATTTCATCGGGCCTTTCACTATAAACAGTGCAAGGAAGAACAACATCAGAACAAAGGCACCAACATAAACAGGACCTACTGTCATAGGCTGCTCGCCCCAATACTGTCCGAGCTGTTGATATATAGGCATGAAGTTGTTGTCAGCCTTTGCCATAGCCTTCTCGTTACGAGCCAAAGGCACGCTTGCGCCACCCTTTACGTTTGGAACCAGCAGAGTCCAAGTTTCGTCAATGCCGTAGCTCCACTGAGTTATGTAGTCACGGTCAAGTCCGCTGCTTGTTTGGTTGGCAGTATTCTTCTTTACCAGTTCGCTCTTGCCACGCATACTTTCTTTCTGATATTCCCATGTGTGGTAGAGGTTGCTTATGTTTACGGCAATACCCAATACGGCACTGATAGCACATACGGCAGTAGCCTTCCAGAAACGCTCCATCTCGTGCTTCTTTATGGCATCGGCAAGGAAAGCGATTACCATAAAGAGTATTACAAACAGGTAGTAATATGTCATCTGTGGGTGGTTTGCATTAACCTCAAGTGCGGCAAACAAAGATGTTACCATCAGTCCCCATACGTACTTGCCACGGTAAGCCAGCACTATACCGCCTATCATTGGTGGCAGGTATGCCAGTGCCATAACTTTCCAGATATGGCCAGCTGCAATGATTATAAAGAAGTAACTTGAGAATGCCCATATAATGGAGCCAAGCGTAGCAAGTTCTTCTCTGAAATTAAATGCGCGCAGCAATATGTAAAAGCCAAGTAAATATATAAATACAAGATTTACATACCCAGGCAACCATAAAGAAAAAGCATCTGAAACCTTCCCCTCAATAGAACCTGCGGGATAGCCAGGTGACATCTGATAGGTAGGCATTCCGCTGAAGATAGCGTTTGTCCAACGCGATGCCTCGCCAGTTCTTATAAAATATTCTGCCGTTTCCTGACCAGAACCAGCACCAGCTACTGCATCATGCTGATTAAGAACTCGCCCGTCTATTGTTGCAGGCACAAAATAAAAGAAAGAAATAACCACGAAAAGAACAATCGCAGCAATATCTTTCCAACACTTCTTTATAAGATTCATCTTCGTCTTTATTTAGATTTTGCGCACAAAGTTAAGGTATTTAAGGCAGAAATAAAAATAAAACACTATTTTTGTAAACATTATGAAGATTGGAATAATAGTAGCAATGGAGAAGGAGTTGAAGCAACTCCGCACTCTAATCACAAATGAAAGAGAGGAAACTTATCTAAATAAGTCTTTCTATATTGGCGATATTATGGGTAAGGAGATTGTTGCCCTTCAGTGTGGTATTGGTAAGGTAAACAGTGCTATTGGTGCAGTTGAGATGATACGTCGTTACAGTCCTGACTTAGTTGTTTCAACTGGTGTAGCCGGTGGCACTGGACAGGAAGTAAACATTATGGACGTGGTCATGTCAACAGAGTGCTGCTACCACGATGCATATTGTGGAAAAGATTGTTTGCCCGGTCAGATTATGGGTATGCCGCAGCGATTTAAGTCTGCCGATGTTACTATGCCCGATATATCGGCTCTTGACTCAAATTTGCATCGTGGACTGATTGTCAGTGGCGACCAGTTCATTGACAATAAAGATGATATCCGTAAAATAATGAACACATTCCCAGAGGCTATGGCTGTGGATATGGAAAGTACGTCCATTGCTCACACTTGTCACATATACGGTGTGTCGTTCGTTAGTTTCCGTATAATCAGCGACTGCCAACTAAAAGATACTGATGCTTTACAGTATTACGATTTCTGGGACCGTCTTGCAGAAGGCTCTTTCCTTGTAACCAAGAGATTTATAGAGGGTTTGTAAGTCCTATATAGAATATAATAAATTAAGGAGTTAAGCCGTTTGAAGTGACTTAACTCCTTTAATTTATAACTTAAAAAAGCTCTGCTTTACTCTACATCAAATCTAAAGATATTCAGAGAGTAAGCTGGAATGTTCAGAGTCTTTAGGTTGCTAAGCACCTCGCTCTTTTGTGGAACTATGTTTTGTGGATTTTCCAAAGTGTTTTCTTCCAATCCTGTTTTTCCAGCGTAGCGTGTAACAGTTCCACCAACTACAACCATGTTGCTGCAGTTCAGGTTCAGTGTTTGAGCTTTCGCGTCAGGGTTTACAACCTTCAAAATCATTTCGCTGCCGTCTTCTGAAAGCTGACAACTCTGATAAAGATGTTGCTTAGGCTGTATAGTGATGTCGTGTATCTGAACATGGTCTAAGAAGCAACGTATTTTGTTACCGTCAACTTCCACAACTACATCGTACCATTTACCAGCCTCAATCTTACCCGGTGTAGAGGCAATAGTTGACTTTGCGCCGTTTTCGCAAACCTCTATTCCGTGCTGTGTGTTTCTCCAGCCACCGAGGTTCCACCACATGTAGTTGTCTTTGTCCTTGTAGTTGAAAACAATCAGGAAACCTTCATCGCCGCTGTCTTTGCGTGCTTTCAAGTGATAGGTATAGCGTGAGCCGTTTACCTTCTGTGGGTTTACGCTTATGCTGCCTTCTATGTTCTTTGTCAGTGAGCGTATGCCAGAGGCAGTCTTCCATGCTCCATCAGGATTTGTCCAGCCAACATCTTCACGGAATGGTTCTACTACTACAACCTGTCCTGCCTCGCCTTGTATGGTAAGGTTGCAGAACGAAGTCTGTGTGTTCCAACCGCCAAAGCCAAGTTGCACTGGAGTGCTTTGTGTCTCGCATAAATTTCCCGTTTCGGTCCACTTCAGATTCTGGCTGCCGAGGTTTTCGCTCATTAACTTCTGAACGTAGTATGATGGTGTGCAGAAGTTCTTTGCACAGTCAAAGTGAATCATGTCGTAAGGCCACTTTGGGTCTTTAACGTGAGTGAATATTGGTGCGAAACTTGCCATACGGCATACGTCAGAGTTGTTTTCCATACCGAGCATGTAGATAGCCTCGCCCAGTGCGCTGTTCATATTGCCATACTTGCCGTAAGTGCCAGCGGCGTTGGCAGCATATTCGCCGTTATATACTGCGATGTCTCTGCTATAGTTGTCGTATTTGTGGTAGTTGTCGCGCATCCACGAGTGTGAACGATAGTAGTGCTCGTCAACCATTTCAACAGGGGCGGTGTTGCGCCATGAAGGATTGTCTGTGCCCCATGCCTCTACGTTGCCAATGGTAATAATATCTGGATATTTCTCTTTAATTGCATCGTAGAACATATAGTAGCGCTCTGCGTATTGCTGGCTCTGAGCATTGGCGTCGGTCTGATAGTTTTCGTTGCCAATCTCAATGAACTTCAGGTTATATGGTTTCTCATGTCCGTTTTCAATACGCTTTCTTCCCCAGAATGTAGAGGCATCGCCGTTAGCGTATTCTATAGCGTCAAGAGTGTTTTGCACCAGTGTGTCAACATCTTCCATTGGAACGATGAAGCCATGTCCCAGACCAACGTTTACTACAAACATTGGTGCGCAGTTCATGTCTTCGCATAATTGTAGATATTCGTCAAAGCCCAAGCCGTCGGTAGAGCGATAGCCCCAGTTAACGTTCTTGTGACCGGGACGGTTTTCTATTGCACCGATAGTGTTCTTCCATCTGAAAGCGTTGTCCATACTTTCCTGTCCCTCAACATAGCAACCGCCGGGGAAACGCAGGAACTTCGGGTGAGTGTCAGCCAGCAACTGTGCCAAGTCAGGGCGCAGTCCGTTAGCGCGACCTTTCCAAGTCTTTGGAAACAGTGATACTACGTCAAGCGTCAGTGTGCCGTTTTCAGGTGTCAGCAGCGCCAGTCTGCCTTTAGGGGCATCAGCGTCAGCCTTTATAGTAACCGTCAACTTTGTCCATTCGTCAGCATTCAACTTGCTCTTAATTACAGCCTCTCCAACTACGGTCTTGCCATCGGCTGTTTGCAACTGAGCGATTATATTGTTTGAGAAGTTCTTGGTTGAGGCTTTAATAAAGAAGTTGAGCGTGTATGTCTCGCCCTTTACGAAGTTCATGCCCCAATAACCTTTGTTGGCAATACCCTGCATGGCGCTTTTGCTTGCACCGCTTGTGGTCAACTTCAGCGCTTTACTTTGTGCGGTGTTGAGCAGTCCGTCTGTTACCAAACTTGATGTTGCTCCGCCAATGTTTGCCCATGCCACAGCGTCGTTAGCGTCTTCAAAAGAGCGGTTGCGTACCAGTTCGGCATACAATCCGCCGTCGCCAGCATGGTTTATCTCTTCAAAAAACAATCCATATTGGTATGGACTTATTGCCGGACCTTTCTTCAGCCCGTCAATGTTCATTGTTACCTGTGCGTTTACCATTGCCGCTGAGGCAGCGATAAACAATGTGCTTATAATCTTTTTCTTTTTCATAACTTCTTTTACTTAATTATCTTCTTTCCGTTGTGTATGAATATTCCATGTTGCGTTGGCTCACCTGCCAAGCGAACGCCTTGCATAGTGTACCAATTGTCATCAGTTGCTTTCTTGTTGTTAGCGGATATGTTCTCAATTCCGGTTGCAGCGCTCATGTATGAGTTCATTGCGGCGGTTAAAGCATTGGTCTGGTTATCTACGTCATTGGCAGTAGTTGCAGCCGCTGTGGTGAAATATTCAGTAGCCGACAGAATTGCAGCGGCAAATGTCTCTCGTGCCGAAGCTTCACGGTCTGTTACATTATTATATAATGTGTATGCGCTGTTGATGCTGTCTGCAAGTTCACAGTATTTGCCGTCAACAGATAAGGTTTTTAGTGCGCGGTGACCGGTAGTAGTGTTTGTGCCGTATAGCATAATTGCGAACGCATCTACCGCAGTGCCTTCAGTCGCCTTAGTGAATACAGGAGCGCCGTTGCTGTTTAGTCCGCACAGATATTGTGTGCCGTCGGTCTTTATTCCATCTACCGTGTAGCCAATAACCTTATTGTCAAGAGCGGTGGCGAATGTGTCGGTTGTTATCGCAACGTTCTTGGCGCTTACAAAGTTGTTTTCGTTGCACGAAATCATATACATGACGGGTGTCATTGCATTTACAGCAGCAACATTGTTAAGCGTCAGCGCACTTGTCTTTATGCCGTCAATGGTTCTCGCCTGCATACCCATAGGAATGCTTGTTGCGAATGGAATAATAGTGTTGCCCCATTTGCCAGCCTTTGCGCCGTCAAATACCATGCGAGCGGTTTTTGCCGTGAAGTTGCTTTTTGGTGCGAAAGGTTGTCCGCTATATATTACCAGCGAGTCGCATATGCCGTTAACGACTATGTTGGTTGCGCCTTCAACTGCTTGTGACGCTAATATTATTGCGTTGTCGTTAGCCAAGGTTGGCTTCTCGGTCAACTCTTTTACCGCTGTGAAGTCATACACTGTGTATTTAGCGTCTTCTGGCGCAAGGGTTGCCCAAACGTCAGCGTTCCATGTGCCTGTAACTGTTGCTTCCCTGCCACTGTTGTAGTTTATGGCAAGGTCGGGTCTTGTCACCGTAAAGTAAACAATGCTGTCGGCTGTGTCGAAATATACAGGGTCTTTCTGTGTCGTGCGAGCCCAGTTTTGCATATATGCGCGATAGTAGGTGTTCTCTGAAAGACCACTGAATATAAATGTGGTGTCTTTCTCTTCGTTGGTGTTAAAGGTTATGTCTGAGATAAAAGCTAAGTCAACGTTGCTCCATGTCTTTGTTGATGTGTCGTATTTCTCAAGATAGCAACGTATGAACGGCTGACAGTATGAGCCGTCTTTGCCGTTGCGCAGTGTTGCCGTAACTTTTGCAGTGGTGTTGCCTACGTTGTAGAATGTGTATCTGTCAACAACTTCCTTCTTGTCGCCAGAGTTTACTGCCAGTTTCAACAAGTGCAGGTCAGACTTTGATTTATTTACGTTTACACTGCACGAGTCAAGCAGGTTGCCATTATTGTCGCATAAGAATACATAAATAATCTTTGCTGTAGCAACGGGTTGATATGCGTAACTGAAACTCATGCTGTCGCCACTTGCCACAAATGTCTGGTTTTCTGTGTATGTGGCGGTTGATGGCATTGTGTTTGTTGTGTTTATGTATAGTTTGAAACCGCTATAGCTCAGTGTGCCGTTGTTATGTATCTTAGCCGTAATATTGCTTGTAGTGCGCGAATAGAACTTGTCCGTTGTCAGTTTTGCGGTCATGTTCTGCTTCTTCGGGGTGATGTTCATCAGTGCTTCCTGCCATTTGCAGAAACCATTTATGCCGGTTGTGTCGTTTAGTGTGTAGTAACCGTCGCTCTGTCCGCCCCAGCCGAAGTTGAAGTGATACATGCCAGTCTTTTCATCGTAGCCGTCCAGTACTATTGCGTGACCGCCATCATCATTGCTGCCGGCGTAAAGCATTGGTCTGCCTTCAGCAAGGTTGCGGTAAACCATGCTTTCCCAGTCGGTTTGCGTATAGTATGCCTTCTGTTTGTAGTCGTTGTTCAGGGCGAACTGTCCTCTCATGGCAGTACCCATCTTTGCCGTTTCGCCCGATGTAGAAGAACCGTATGTAAGCCATGCCGAAGTGCCAAGCGTTATCATCAGTGTTGCCACAGCGGTGTCTTGTTCTGGTGTGCCAGAACCAGACAGGCGCATACGGCTATATCTGATAGGTGTACCGGCAGGGTATGAAACTTTTACTGGTGTGCCGTAGCTGTATGTTGGCGTATCGTAGATAGTTGTGTCGCGATTGTCTTTTCTGAAGTAATAAACAATCTGTGCGCCAGCCGTAGCCTCACAACCAGTAATCGTTTGGTTGCCGTTGCTCTTTATAGACTCCACCTTTCTGCGAGCCTTCTTTGCTCTTGAAGCCTCGGTGGTGGTCATCTGCAAATTCTCTATTGTCTTTGCCCACTCGTCGAGCATCTCTTTCAGTGGCTCTGCCTCCGTTTCGTAGTTGAAGTTGCCACGGTCGGTATATGCTAATAGAAATGTTGTGCGGTCGTCGCCACTGACAATAACATATCCCTTACCCTCGCCACGCGAGAAAACATAATAAGGCGCATTGTCAACGTCATCAGTCGATGCATCGTTTATTTCAATTATTTTTGCTGCTTTTGCGCGAGCATCTTTCTTGCTTATTGCTTTTGCGCTGGCTGAAACCACGACGCACATGTTCAATAAAGCTAATAGAATACAGTTCTTTAAGTTCATTGTAATCAGAAGTTATATAATAGTTATCTCTTTTAAGTTGGTGCAAATATACCGACTTTTTGTTTCGCCCACAAGTTATTGAATAAAAAAGGTGAATTGAATTCCCGTGAATTAGCCGATATTATTGGTGCGCTGCCCCCTTTTTCTCGGCTACATAGATATAAATCTTTTAATAATGACGTAAGTTCAAGATATACAGTTTGAAAAGATAATTTAGCTCGTTTTGCATATTTATACATTGCAACAAAGCAAGCTATTCCCAATTTTGTATTTCTCTTTTCATTTTATTTGTATGAACCGCCGTTTTTTTATAATTTTGCACCCAAATAGGAATATATATTCAAAATTATAAGTATGAGACGATTTTTAGTCATCGCATCTTTATTGTGCATTTTTGTAGCACAGGGTGTTGACGTACAGGCGAAGAAAAAGAAAAATGCATTGCTTAGCGCATTGAAAACAGACTCAGTAAACGCAGACTACAAGAAAGTTACAAAGGGAGCTAAGCTGACAAAGGGATTGTTTACCGTGATATGGAATTCGAAAGACGGTAAACTATATTTTGAAATTCCAGACGACATGTTTGGCGAAACGTTTATGCTGTCAAACAGAGTGGAACAAACCAGCAACACAGAGGATTTTGTGGCAGGTCAGATGGTGACCACACCTTTTTTAATAAGATTTACAAAGAACGAGCACACCGTTTTCATGCACAAGGTGCAGAGCCTTAACACTGTTAAGGAGGGTGACCCGATTGAGCCATCGTTCAACAATAACTTCTTTGACCCGGTATTAAAGGGCTTTAAGATTGCAGCAAAGAACAAGCACGCGACGGTTATAGACGTAACGGCTTTCTTCGGTACGAACGAGAAGTGCATAAGCCCGATAAAGGAGGCAAGCCCATTGGGCAAGCTCTTAGGCAATAGTGGTGGACTGAAAGGTACATTCGTGGCAGACGCTTCGGGCATAGAAGACGTAAAGACATTTGAAAACAACATAGAAATAAACAGCATACTGAGTTTTTCAACCACAGGATTGATTACACAGCCATACTCTGTAATGATGCACCGCTCTATCTTTGCCTTGCCAAAGACAAAGATGAAGATGAGGTATCAAGACAATCGCGTAGGATATTTTTATGAGGACAAAAATATATTCAGCACCGATGCAGACAAGATTGACGACAAGACATTTATAACAAGGTGGCGCATAGAACCAAAGCCTGAGGATATGGACCAGTATTTCGCAGGCGAACTGGTAGAACCTCAGCAACAGATAGTATGGTATGTTGACACGGCTTTCCCAGAGAAGTGGCGCTCTACTATTAAGCAAGGCATACTTGACTGGAACGCTGCTTTTGAAAAGGCAGGCTTCAAGAACGTTATGGTAGCCAAAGACTATCCGAAGAATGACTCTACGTTTAACCCTGACGATATGCGCTATAACTGCTTCAAATATGCAGCTACGGCAACACCTAACGCCATGGGACCAAGCTATACCGACCCACGAACGGGCGAAATACTCAATGCCGACGTTATCTGGTATCACAATATTGTTTCGCTGCTGCACGATTGGCGCTTTGTGCAAACAGGTGCCGTTGACCCAAGAGTGCGCCAACAGAAGTTTGATGATGAGGTAATGAAGGAGTCGATGCGCTATGCCGCAGCCCACGAGATAGGTCACACACTTGGACTTATGCACAACATGGGTGGAAGTTATTCTATACCAGTAGAGAAGTTG
>CAZPNJ010000004.1:18534-21303 GCA_964587765.1 uncultured Prevotella sp. | reverse complement strand
GGTCCATAATTTCATCTTCACCCCAGTTCCAAGTAGTGGTCCAATAGTTCTTTATCTTATCAGGAATACAGTTATACATTTCCTCTACATATCCCTGGAAGTTTGTAAAGTTCTTGAAAGCCTCTTTCTCATCAACGATAGATTCGGGGCTTTTATCCAAATAGTCAGTACAAGAAGATAAACCCATACTTAGGCATACCGATGCACAACCAATTATTATTTTATTTGCTAATTTCATAATTACAAAGTGAATTTAACACCTAAGTTGAAACGTTTCATTGTAGGATATGCACCGATATAACCTGCACCTGCGAAGTTGCTCTCACGGTCATCAGGCATACGGCTCCATACCCATAGGTTATTACCATTGATATAAATCTTCAAGTCCTTAACACCAATGCGTTTTGTAAGCTCGTTGCTGAAGGTGTAAGCCAATTCAGCGTTCTTCAAACGGATATAGGTACCGTCATAAGCATACTGTGTGCTTGTGAAGTAAGATGGGGTTGAAGTCCAGCGAGGTACTACTACGTCAGCGTTAGGATTGCTCTTTGTCCACCATGTGCCCTGGTCATATACATTATTAAGTGTATTGCCAAAGCTGGTAAGAGTTACATCGCGGGTTACGTTGGTTACACCATAGAATTGAACGAAACCAGAGAAACCCTTCCACTCGAAACCGATGGTTGCGTTGTAAGTGTTCTGAGGTATGCCGCTGTAGCCGTATGGTACGTTATCCAAATCGTCAACAACACCGTCGCCGTTGTAGTCAATGACTTTATAGTCACCAACAAGGCTCTGGTCATCGTTAGTTGCATGAGATGGAGCACCAATTAACTCATCGTAAGAGTTGGCACGACCTGAATTTATGTGATAGTGACTCTGACCAATGGCAAAGCCGGCTTGCTTCTGATAAGCAGGAAGCAACTCTGGGTCGTCCTTAAACTTGATCTTGTTAACGGCGTGAGTCATGTTAAGGTTAGCCCACAAGCGCAGGTCCTTACCAAACTTCTTGTTGAAACGAAGTTCAAGTTCATAACCCTTTGTGGTTACCTTACCAAGGTTTGCTACAGGAGGTTCAATACCGAAATAAGGAGGTACGGAACGGTCTCTACCTTTAAGAAGAATGTCTGTACGATGGTCTCTAAAGATATCAACGCTACCGGCAATCATGCCACCAAGCACTGCATAGTCGATACCGAAGTTGGTCTTTGTAGCGACCTCCCAGTGCAAGTCTTTGTTACCAACAGCAGCCTCACGATACCATGTATATGGACTCTGCTCGTGGTTAAGATCCATTGATGTAGAACCTTTAGGACCGCCACCGTATGCCCACTGACTCATATATCTGAAACGCTGTCCCAAGTTATCGTCACCGATTTCACCATAAGAAGCACGCAGTTTCAACATATCGAGCCACTTGGCGTTCTTCATGAACTTCTCTTCTGAAATCATCCAACCGATAGCGCCTGAGTTGAAGAAATCAAAGCGTCTGTCCGACGAGAACTGCTCAGAACCGTTGTAAGCACCGTTGTACTCAATGAAGTAACGGTTTACGAAATCGTAAGTAAGACGGAATACCCAGTCTTCACGATAGTGAGGGACATCACTACCATAGGCATTGTCTTGACGAGAGAACAAGCCCATGGCTGTTACGTTGTGGAAGCCGAACTTGCGAGCGTAGTTAGCCTGAAGTTGATAGTAAAGGTTACGACGTGTAGCCCAGTTGTTTACTTCACCTCCATGAGTAACCCAAAGTACGCCCTGCATGTAGTCAAACTTATTGGTGTTGTCGTAATCGGTCTTGTATGTAACCTCGCCCGTTACAGGATTTACCCATTTATACTGTGGGTCGTGATAAAAGTCTTCAACACCACGTCTGTTCTCACGGAATGAGTTGTCCCATGCGATTTTTCCGTTTACGCTGAGACCCTTAGTGATGAAGTCGAGTTTCTGTGTAAGTGTGAAGTCCGTATATATAGATGTGGTGGAGGTCTTCATCATACCCGATGTGGCGAGGTTGCCAACCGAGTTACTTACATTATCTTTAGCGGGATAGTATCCCCAAGAACCGTCTGCATACTGTGGCAGGAATACGTCTGGTGCAATGTTGTAAGCACCTGCCCACTGCTGGGCAATCTGCCACTCGCTCTGTCCTTCGTTGTTCCAAGGTGATGTGCTCATACCCATAGAACCAGCGATGTTCATGCGAAAGGTTGTTGTCTTTGTGATGTTGAAATCGAGATTGGAGCGAACGTTGATTCTGTCGAATGCGTATCCTGAATTGTAACCTCTACCATTATTATATCGACGGAAGATATCGCCCTCATGTACGTAGTCTGCACTTACGAAGTATTTTACGAAAGGTGCGCCACCTGTAATGTTTACATTAGCATTGTAACTCATGGCGTGGTCCTTAAACATTGCTTTCTGCCAATCTACGTTAGGATAACGCTCCTTTTCCTCTAATGTCTTCTGACCTCTGAAGTGAGAGATATAGTCAACTGGCAAGACGTCAGCCCATGCGCCTGGGTTTACGCCGAGTTCGTGCTCGATGGCAACATTGCGAGCCATCATAGCATCGTATGAGTCGTATTTGTCAGGTAGGAATGAAGGTTTTTTCATAGTCATTGAAGCGCCAATGTCGATTCTTGCCTTGCCCTCTACACCACGCTTGGTAGTAATAAGGATAACACCGTTAGCACCTTTCACACCATAGACAGCTGTAGCAGAAGCATCTTTCAATACTGAAATGCTCTCAACTGAACTGAT
>CAZPNJ010000004.1:10551-18524 GCA_964587765.1 uncultured Prevotella sp. | reverse complement strand
GTCAACATCCTTCATTGGGCGCTCTACACCATCTACAAGGATAAGAGGGCTTGAGTTGTTCCAAGAAGAAACGCTACGAATAACGATTTGTGGGTCTTCTGCACCTGGCATACCGCTACTTGCGGTTGTTACCACGCCTGGCAAGTTACCTGTCAGTGCAGCACCGATGTCGTTAATACCACCGGCTCTTTTCAGTACGTCGCCTGAGGTCTGTGTGATAGCTCCCACCACTGAAGCCTTCTTCTGCTGGCCGTAACCAACGACCACAACCTCGTTGAGTACTTTGTTGTCTTCATCTAAGACACTTTTGAAAGTACGTTTGTTTCCAACCTTTATCTCCTGGGTGGTCATGCCCAGATAAGAGATAACAAGAACGGCCTTCGAATTAGGAATACTAATTTTGAAGTTACCGTCCAGATCAGAAACTGTTCCAGTCTTGGCGTCTCCTTTCACCTGCACAGATGCGCCGATGATTTCCTCGCCTTTGTTGTCGCTAATATGTCCGCTGACCATTATGTTCTGCGCACTGACATTTATTGCCGTCAGCGCCAAAACAATCAATAGCGAAAATTTAGCGATCAAATGATTAGCATGTTTCATCTGATTTTTGTTTTTAGTTTGATTTGATTAAAAAATTATCACCCCCATTAAGGTGATGTTTATATTCACGATTGCAAATTTACGTTCACGCGAGGAAAAGGTTTTTTTGCAAAGTATCATCTTCTTTGTTACATGTTACATACCCCTGTCAATAAGGTTTTCGACTTGTAACAAATTACATCGACTTTGTTCCAAACTTATTTTTTTATTTTTACCTTTGCAGCCGAATATGTTTCATTTTATTTATCTGTAGATAACTATGACACTACTAAAACGTACAGTTTTATCAATTTTTGCATTACTAACGCCACTTTTTATCTTCGCTCAGCAGGGAAGATATTTCAATAGCAACAACCAACTTTCCACGTCAATGGTTACAAATTCGTATCAAGACCACAATGGCATGATATGGATTGCAACCAACAACGGAATAAACTCATACGACGGATATCAGTTTCGTATATATAATAAAGGTAATAAGGAGGGTGAACTGTCGAGCAACGTTGTGAACGGATTCATGCAGTCTGCCGACGGCACGCTTTACATAGCCCTTGACAATGCCTTAATGTATCTGCGCAACGGCAAGTTTATAAACGTTAAGGGCGAAGACGGCAACAACATAACCGGACACTTTCGCGACATTTGCCTGACAAGCAAGGGCGAACTGATTACAGGTGCATCGGCACGGACGGGACTGCTGCGCGTAATCGACGGCAAAGCCAAGTGGACCATGGTGGGCAACAACAAGGTGGGCTCGCCACAGAAAATTCGTGAAGACGCATACGGTACGCTGTGGGTAGTGACTGAAGATAAGGGTGTGGTAGCCATTCACGACAGGAGCGTGCGCCAACTGTTCGGGAACAGCGAACTGTCTAACGGCATGACCGACATCTGTTTCAGCAAAAGCGGCATGGCTTACGTGGCTTGCCATAAAGGTGGCGTTTACATGGTTGACGCCAAGCACGTTTTCAGCGGCAACACTAACACCTACCTGATACCTGGCACCGAGCATCTGCCGGTCATATCCATTCATGCCGACAAAAGGGGCAATATACTGATAGGCACCGATGGCAACGGACTTTACGAATATAACCCCGCAACTAAGAACCTGCAACGCTATGCCATATACAGCACCGAGCTGAACCTGAATATGGCTAAGGTTACCAACATAATGGAAGACCACGAGGGCAACATCTGGCTTTCTATGTTGCAGAAAGGCATCTTCATGATACCTGCCACGCAAAATATGTTTCACTATCAGGGCTATCAGCTTGGCAGCATGAACGCTATTGGCGAGGCGTGCGTGGCGTGCGTTTATCAAACCGCCGACGGTCGCATTTGGGTTTCAACCGATGGCGACGGACTGTTTGCCCTTACGGCACAAGGCAAACTCATTCATCACTTTACCACCGCCACGTTTCCGAGCGCCATACTGTCCATCACTGAAGACCACCAACACCGGCTGTGGATAGGCTCTTACCTGAATGGCTGCGGCTGGATTGACACCGAGACTGGCTCATACCACCGCCTCAGCTTTACCTACGGCAAGGCTCAGAGCGTCTTCGACATGGTTGAGGATAAAAGCCACAATCTGTGGATAGGCACGCTGGGCGACGGACTGAAATGTTACAACCTTGACAACGGAAACATAACCGAAATGCGCTCGAACAGCGCCAACGACATAGCCAACAACTACATAGTCCAACTTACGCTGTCGCCCGACGGCAACCGCCTTTACGCCGCTAACAGCACCGGACTGTCGTGCTATGACTTGCAGCACAAGAGTTGGACAAGCGTGTTTGGCTCAAACGTTTTGCTCGACCGTCTTCCGGTGGTTGATGCAAAGGAAGACCACAGCGGACTGGTTTGGGTGTGCACCTACAACGGAATGTACGTTTACGACATTAAACATCACCACACCGACACGCTAACCACCGCACAGGGCCTTGCCGACAACAACACCGCCTCGGTGCAAATCGACGCCAAGGGGCGTGCATGGGTAAGCACTATTCACGGTATAAGCCGCATAACAACCAAACGCGGCGACGACGGCGCACTGACCTACGATATTGAAAACTACTATCTTAGCGATGGCTTGCAGGGCAACGAATTCTGCTGGGGCGTAAGCAACAAGAGCGTTATAGCAGGCAAAGAGACCTTGTTGTTTGGCGGTATGTACGGACTAACGTGGTTTACACCAAGCAACATAAGCCACAACTCATACACACCGAAGATATTCATAACCGGCATAACCATTGGCGACAGAGAAATTCACGCCCTTGACAAATCGGGCTTCTACACCATAACCGAAGACGACATTAACAGCAGCGACGAGTTTGACCTTTGCCACGACGACAACAGCATAACCATAAGTCTGTCCACGCTGTCTTATACCAACACCGAAAAGGTGACCTTCGCTTACAGCATAAACAACGAGCCATGGACCACACTGCCACCGGGCAAGAATACCATTGCTCTGTCGCACTTGCAGTCGGGCACCTACAACTTCAGAATAAAGGCAAAGGTGGGCGACTGCGAGTCAGAAATAAAGAAACTGTCGGTAACGGTTCACCCTGCATGGTATTTCTCGGCATGGGCAAAACTGATATACATCTTGCTGGGCATACTCATAGCATGGTGGTATCTGCGCTTGCAGAGAAGTCGCCACCAAGATGAACTGCGACTGCAAGAGCATATCCACGCCGAAGAGATGGGCGAATCGAAGTTGCGCTTCTTCATGAACATTTCGCATGAGATACGTACTCCGCTGACGCTTATCATTTCGCCGATGGAGGAACTTATACAGAACGATGCCGACCCAATGCGCCGCAGCATATACAAAACGGTGTATCGCAACGCTTTGCGTATTCTTAACCAAGTGAACATGATGATGGATATGCGAAAGATTGACGCCGGAAAGATGGTGCTGCACACCGAACCTACCAACATAGTGAAGTTCACGCAAGACGTGATTACGCTGTTTGAACAGCAGGCTAAGGTCAAGAACATAAACATATCGTTCCAGCACAGCGCTGACGACATCTATGCCCTGCTCGACAGAAGCAACTTTGACAAGGTGCTGGTAAATATCCTTTCAAACGCATTCAAATACACCCATACAGGCGGCAACATAATAATAAACATCAGCACTGAGGAAACGGAAAGCCAGAAACAGATAGTGCTGGCTGTGAGCGACGACGGTGAGATGATACCTACCGATAAACTGGAAAAGATTTTCGAGCGTTTCTATCAGACCACATCAGTTACAAACGACCGACAGGCCGGTACGGGCATCGGATTAGACCTGACACGCTCGCTGGTATTGCTGCACCACGGCACAATCGCAGCGCATAACAATCAGCAGAAGGGCTGCACATTCACCGTGAAACTGCCGCTATACGAGGGCGAAGTAACTAAGACTGAAGACGTTGCGGCTGACAAGCCCAAAGACCTGTTCATGCCAACTGAAGAGGAATTGACCATAAAGCACGAGAAAGCCATAACGGCACCGCTGCTGGTTATAGCCGAAGACGACACCGAGATACTGAACTACCTGTCGCAGGAACTGGGCTCAGGCTTCCGCATAATAGAGTGCTCTAACGGTAGAACAGCCCTTACGGCTACGCTTAAACACAAGCCTGATCTCGTAATCTCAGACATTATGATGCCTGAAATGGACGGCAACGAACTGTGTACACGCATAAAACATAACGTAAACACCAACAGCACGCCAGTTATACTGCTCACCGCCAAAACGCGCGAAGAGGACAAACTCATGGGTCTTGAAACGGGTGCCGACGCATACATTACAAAGCCGTTTAACATGGACATACTCAAACGCACCATCATAAACCTTATAAACTCGCGTAAGGTAATGCGCAACAAGGCCGAGGGACAAGAGGAACAGCACGACAAGATAGATGAAGTGAAGTTGCAATCGCCTGACGAGAAACTGATGCAGCGCATTATGGCTGTCATAAACAACAACCTTACCAACGAGGACCTGAGCGTGCAATTCATATCGCAAGAGGTGGGCATCAGTCGCGTACACTTGTATCGAAAAATGAAAGAGCTGACCAACCAGACGCCTCACGACTTTATTCGCAACATCAGACTGAAGCAAGCCGCCAACCTGCTTGCCAATGGCCGTCACAACATCACCGAAGTAATGTATGCCTGCGGCTTCAACAACTCAGCCTCATTCTCTACACAATTCAAAAAAATGTATGGTGTTCCGCCACGTGAATACATGAAAGAAAACAACTAATGCAGCCATTATTACAATAAAAGCAATAAGTTCAACAGGTGTGTTTATGTATATATGTAAATTGACCTAAATGAATAAATTAGGGTTGCAGTGCCTAAAACATCATAAAAAAAGAGTGTTATTTTGTTCCTTTAAATAAAATAATGTATGTTTGCACCATGAAACGACTAATTTTGGCAATTTTTATGCTTGCGACGTTGCCTGTTGTGGCGCAAAATAGTGAGCATAACCAGCAGGTGGCAAGAAACTTAGATATTTTCAATGCCATATATAAAAACCTCGATATGATGTACGTTGATACCCTTGATGCCAATGAAGTGATTGGCAATGGTATTAACGCAATGTTGCGCTCGCTTGACCCTTACACCGAATATTACCCAGAGAGCAAGGTGAAGAACCTGAAGATGATGCTCACGGGCAAATATGCCGGCATAGGTGCGCTGATAAGATATAACAGCCAGTTGCAGCGTGTGGTAATTGATGAGCCATACGCAGGTATGCCTGCCGCAGAGGTGGGGTTGCAGAAGGGCGACATAGTGCTCAGCATTGATGGCGAAGACGTTACGAAGAAAAACCAAGCCTATGTTTCTGAACACTTGCGTGGTGAGGCTGGCACAACATTCCTTTTGAAGATACTTCGCCCCACAACAGGTAAGAAACTAAGCATGAAGATTACGCGCCGTGCCATTCAGATGCCTGCCGTGCCATATTACGGTATGCAGCCCGACGGCATAGGCTATATAAACCTGAATTCATTTACCGAAGACTGTTCAAAAGACGTGCGCCGAGCATTCATTGACCTGAAAAAGAAAGGGGCAAAGGGTTTGGTGTTTGACCTCAGAGGCAATGGTGGCGGCTCGCTGCAAGAGGCAATTTCCATTGTAAACATGTTCATACCTAAGGGACATACCGTGGTTACGACCAAAGGTAAGTTGCGCCGTGCCAACGCTGAGTATAAGACCAAAGTAGAACCTATCGACACACTCATGCCAATGGTGGTGCTGGTAAACGATGGTTCTGCGTCGGCGAGCGAGATAATGAGCGGTTCAATGCAAGACCTTGACCGAGCAGTGATAGTGGGAATAAAGACTTACGGCAAAGGACTTGTTCAGGCTACGATGGAGCTGCCATATAACAGCAACATGAAACTTACCACCAGCCACTACTATATACCTTCGGGTCGCTGTATTCAGGCTATAAACTACAAGCACTCAAACGGTGGCTCTGCCGAACATGTCAAGGACGCTTCCAAGAGCGACTTCCTTACTGCTCACGGCAGAAAGGTGAAAGACGGTGGCGGCATCAGTCCTGACGTTGAGGTGAAAGGCGACTCAGTGCCAAACATCGCTGTGTATCTGGCGTCGGTAAAGGACTCTAACGAGGTGATGCTCAACTATGAGGTTGACTTTATAAAGAACCACCCAACCATTGCACCGGCAAGAGATTTTGAGCTTAGCGACGAGGACTTCGCCGACTTTAAGCAGCGTGTGGTGAAAGCCAACTTCAAGTACGACGGACAGAGCAGTCAAGCCCTTGACGCACTTGAGAAGATTGCCCGTTTTGAGGGCTACTATGACGGCGCAAAGGCAGAGTTTGAGGCACTGAAGAAGAAACTCGACCACAACGTAGCCAAAGACCTCGATTACAACAAGGAATACTTGAAACGACTGTTGGCTTCTGACATAGTAGCTCACTACTATTATCAGGCTGGCACTATCGAAAACTCTTTGAAGACCGACAAGGCTATGCAAGAAGCTGTGAAGATATTGAAAGACGAGAAAAGATATAAGAAGTTGCTGAACATAGACAAATAAACGCTCGGCAACCATAAAAAAGAAAGGCGTAAAATCAATGAAACAAAACTTAATGAGGTGTCTGCTTGCCATAGCAGCATTTATGATTGTTGCGATAGAAGGAAAGGCAACGACAAAAGACACGATAGCGTATTCGGGTAAAGCGTCAAGTGCACGCACTACAGCCGTTATAGGTGATGTGACGATAAAGGCTACGCAAGGTTCGCGTACAAGTTCTTCGGCTGTGCCATCGCTCAGCAGCAACAAATATCTGAAGATGCTTAAAGGCAACGAGCTGGTAGTTTACACGGCTGATGAAAAGATATTAAGTGTAAAGGTCAGCTATACCGACAATGGGAAGTCTGATGGACGTCACCCGGTAAATACGGATTATATAAAGGCATACAGAACCCCATATTCACAAACCTTTGCGCTCAGATATGAGGTTGGGTCGTTCACTCCCTCTGATGATGCTTTAAAATGGACATGGACGGCACCCGATGGTGGAGTTGACACTGTTGTTATTTATAACCCCGAGGACGTTTCCAAGGAATGGTTTGTTGATAGTGTTATAATAGAAACGGCTGTTTCAACAGAACCTACGACGGTGAAAGCTCCGACAATAACGTTTGCCTTTGACACAGTAGAGATAACCAGTGCGCCGGGAACTACCGTTTATTATACCACTGATGGCACCGAGCCAACAGTTGATAACGGCACTATCTACACGGGAGTTTTCGTTTTGGAAACGACAAAGACCATTAAGGCTATCGCCGTGAAGGGTGGCATCGCCAGCAAAACGTCATCGTTGTTATGTTATCACGTAGATGTGCCAAGCATACACCAATATGGAAACGTTGCGCTGATTGTAACTAACGAAGACTCCGCCAATGCCGCAACATGGTACTCGTTAGGCTATCCTCAGGATCAGTCAGACTGGCATATTTATACCAGTCCTTTTGAGATAACCTCCGACGTTGAGATTTATGCAATAACTACGGTCGGCAATGCGTTGAGTAACCTTGTGAAGAAGGATTTTACTTATGACGTAAACAACAATAAGGTGGTTGCAATCTCTAATCTGGCAGATATAGAGGGCGTGGTCGGAACAACGGTTTCGCTTATTGGCTTTGGCAGTGATGGCAAGTACAGCCTGTCTAACAGTATTCTAAAAGTGTTTCCTGCAAGTTTCGTGGCTGATATGACCGAGGCTACACGAAACCAATACTTTACGTTCTCTTCAAGCGAGAGTGCAATTGCTTCGGTTAATAAGCATGGCATAATAGACTTGAAGTCACCCGGCTCTGTTATCA
>CAZPNJ010000004.1:0-10541 GCA_964587765.1 uncultured Prevotella sp. | reverse complement strand
CATAACAGTTACGCCAAAGGTGGATGGAACGTCATATACATACGTCGACGAAGAGGCGATAGGCGTAATTGTAAAGCAGGTGTCTGTTCCTTCCACAACCGACTCGCTTATTTACTCTTACTGGGACGCTACCAACTCGTGGTCGGCTACTGGCGGCATAGATACCGCAGCCGTTGTTGCCGCCAACGCATATTATGGCAGAAACATCTGGGTGCGCAATAACTCCGGCTATGTAAGAAACCAGACTTATTTCACATGGGATAACGACACCGAGACTGAGCCTTTCATGATAGAAGGTGCATTCCAGAATGATGGCGGACAGTTGGCAAGTTTGCAGTCTGTTGAAAACGAGGCGCAAACGTCTTTTGGCAACATTCGTGTATATATCGACCGACTGGAGTTGGGTAGCGTATATTCAAGACTTATCGTAAAGAACGCCCGCAGCGGACAGGTGGTAACAGCAATCTCAGAAATAGCTCACCCCGAAACCTATCAGGGCAGCAACGCTCAAACGTGGGTAGCTCCGGCTGGTGCGCCTGCGCTGACCGATGATTCTTATGCCGGCATCTACGATGATGCTCGCATTACCAACGTGTACATAATGAACTACAACGCCGATGCCAGCATTCGTGGCAATGACAATGGTTCTCGTCTGCGCTCGCTTATGATTGGTTACCCTGCCTATATCGGCAGATTTAACTGCGGCAGTGGTAATGTTACCACTCCCGGCGCTGAGAATACTGACGAGAGCGCACGCCTTAGCACCAACGGCACGTCTGTTAGGGCTTATTACGGCTACGCTACGTTCAGCAGTTCAAAGTACAATATAGACATGCGCGGACAGACTTCGTGCAAGGCTTACATCGCTACAAGCTACAGCACCGAAGACCACATGATACACCTGAAACAGGTGAACTTCATTCCAAAGAACACGGGCGTGTTGCTTATCGGCAACGCTTATGATGCCTACGTTTTGTATATAGCAAGCAAGAATGGTGCTACCATTTCCGACTCGCTTGATATGGTTAGCAGTATGACCAACATTCTTAAACCGTCGCAGACAACGGGCGGCGCCAGCATAGTAGTGCCTGTGCAAGGCACTGACGGCGCATACAGCTATGGTTTCTCTGGCGCTAAGTTCAAACTGCTTAACGCCGGCACAACCATGAACACTGGTAAGGCTTACGCCGTATTGACCGAAGAGCAATACAACGATGTAGCTTCTAACGGTGGCTCTGGCGAGGCAACATACGGTGCTAAGATTGGTTTCGTCATAGATGATGCAAATAGTGGCGTAGCCACTTCCATTGTCAATTGTCCATTGTCAATTGTCCATTCCGATGCGACATTGTATAACTTGCAGGGACAAAGAGTTAGTGCCAGTTACAAGGGCATTATGGTGAAGAATGGTAGAAAATATATAAACAAGTAGTTGGTATGAAAAAGATATATAACTCGAACAACAATTCTTTGTGGGAAGAAGGGTGCTACGTTAAGCCACTGATGCACGTCATGGGCATTAACGCCCTGACCGTTATGGCTGCAAGCGAAACGCTGAACATCGACAATGGCGGAATGAATGGCAGCGACATGGAAGCTAAAGAAAATAATATTGATAATAAATTCTCGATTTGGGAAGAAGATTAAAAACAACAACAGATGAAAAAGATTTTTGTAATTATCGCCGCTTTGGTACAGACTTTTGCGGTATTTGCGCAGGAGCGCACCGAAGAGGAGATGTTAAAGATTGCTACTAACCAACTATGCCCGGCAGGCACTCGTGCCTCAGCTCGCATAGACAAGATATACTCTGCCGATATGCTTGGGGTGTATGCTTCAAGCGCAGGAGGCATGGTAGTGGTAAGTAATCGTAAGGAATTTAGTGACGTGTTGGGACATACTGACAATGGTAAAACCATTACAGGCGCTTCGCCAGAGTTCATTTGGTGGCTGAAGACTATCAACTCTTCGCTGAGACGTAAGTTAGAGCGTGGCGAAAGTTCATGCAAGGTATTGCCTACACGTGGCACAGGTAAAGTGTTAGTAACGGCAGAGTGGGGACAGGGCGACCCTTATAACTATAGTTGTCCGACCATAAGTCATGAGAAAGTACCAACGGGCTGTATGGCTACAGCTATGGCGCAGATTATGCACTACTTCAAATATCCGGCTAAGGCTATCGGTTCGGGCTATTACACCAAGGGAGAGTCTGAACGACAGTATAAGGCCAACACCACCAGCACCTACGACTGGAGCGCAATGAAGAATAGTTACTCTGGCTATAATTCTCTTTCAAGAAGCGAGAAAGAAAAAGTTAGCAAATTGTTGTATGAGTGTGGCGTAGCCGCTCACATGCAGTATGACTCTGAGGGTAGTGGCACTTACGACTATTGTGGCGCTCAGGCTATGGCGCGCAACTTTCAGTACGACTCTTTGGCACTGCGCCTTTATAACAGAGACTTCTACACCGACAAGGAGTGGATGGAGATTGTTTACAACGAACTTGAAAACGAGCGCCCAATGGTTTACAGTGGCGCTGACTCGGTTAATGGTGGCCATGCTTTCGTTATGGACGGCGTTGACGCCCTCGGACTTGTTCACCTGAACTGGGGTTGGGAAGGTGAAGATAATGGTTGGTTCAACATTGCAGACCTTTCGCCAGACCCATATAACTTCTCATACGGCCACAGCATAATCTGTGGACTGAAGGCACATTCAAGCATTGACAACGAAGATGTTTACGAGTCGCAGTTCGTAAGTTACGACCCGATTTATTATGATGCAATCGAAAAGAATCAGCTTGGTGTCAGCTCAAAGGGCATATTCACTGTTTCGCATCTGCTGTTTGATGGCGATTTCGGTTTGTTGCTAAAGAACGTTTCTACTGGCGATAATTATTTCGTAAACATCGTAAGCACCGACGGCGACCCACTTGACTATGGTTATGGCTGGGGCGAACTGAACGAAGATGAGGACGACTTCATTTATTCACAAGACACTATTGACTTGGCAGATGTTCCCGCAGGCACTTACCAAATCACTTACGCATCGCGCGCCATTGAGGAGGGCAACACTGCTTCTCCTATCAGAATAAACGAGGTGGGTATGCAATACACCACTCTTACTAAGGCTGACGATGGTACGCTTACCATTGGCGGCACTATTGGTGGCGATGATGTAGCGGCTGCCATCAGCACAGTTAAGACTGTCGCAACTGACAACTCTCAGCGCATTTACGACCTTAACGGTAGACTGTTGCGCTCAGCAAACACCAATATTGAGTCGCTGCCTAATAACCACATATATATTATTAAGCAGGGCGGAAAGGCAAGGAAGATTATGAAATAAGGGCTTCTAAGAGAAGCCTAAGGGTTCTTAAGGGAATTCAAAACGAAGTTTAAGGGAGGTGAAAGGGACAAATGTTCACGAATGGAAAGCTATTGTCCCTTTCACTTCCTTTTTACTTCCCTTTTACTTCCCTTCCCTTATAACAAAAAAACTCGAAGTTTTTTTGTTATGTTTCCCTCTCTCGTGCGTTTATATAATTGAAAGCTTACAACAACAATGGCAGAAGAAGTAATAACAGAAACATTTCAAACCCTAAAGGAGCGACTTATGGCAACCGCCACAAGTATCCTACACAGCCACCAAAGTGCTGAGGACGCTCTGATGGAAGCCTTCTGCCGACTTTGGCAAAAGCGTGGCGCAATAGGCACCAAGCAAGACGCTGAAGCCCTGTCGAAAGTAACGGTCAGGCGAGTAAGCATTGACATGCTCAGGCGAGAAAAGGTAAGGCAAACTGAAGACATAGCCGACAACATGGGGGCGAAAGCCACTGCCAACGCCCACGATGAACTGGAACGAACCGAACGCTTCGCACAGGTGGAGAGTATCATCAACAGCCGACTATCGCCACTGAGCCGTCAGATACTCGAAATGAAAGAATACGACGGGCTCAGCCTGAAGCAGATAGCACAGCAGTTGGGCAAAACCGAACAGGCAGTAGCCATGCAGTTGTCAAGGGCTCGCCAGACAATTAGAGACGAATACAGAAAACAATCACGCTTATGACAATAGACATTAACATAGACAAGTTGGAAGAGCGCTACTTCAGCGGACTCACCACTGAGGCTGAGGAGCGGGTGATTAAAAACTGGTTGCTCACTCACCCTGATGGGCATGACGAATTGCGAGCAGTGATGAGCTACACAGTCACAGGCAAGACTATAAACAGTCACAGGCGCAACAAAAAACAGTCGTGGGCACGAGTAGCAGCAGTCACAGGCGTGATTATTCTCTCTTCTGCGCTATATCATTTCGTGGGCATGAACTCGTCGGCTGAAAATATCTGCATAGCCTACGTTGGTGGCGAGAAGATAACCAACCAAGACGCTGTTATGGCTGAACTTCGTGGCAGCATCGACGACGCAAAGCCAGAGCTGTCTATGGAAGAGCAGATGAGCGATATAATGGGAACTTTTAACGAGGAGGACAAATAATGACCGGAAAACGCATAATACTATCTCTATTGATGACAGTTATAGCAACCATAGCATGGGCGCAGGACGGGCTGAGCATCGAAAACGTCTTCAACAGATACCACAACCGCAAAAACGCTGTCGAGGTAATTGTTTCGGGCAAACAGCTGCGACCCTACGACATGACCTTCTTTCACAGCATAAACATAACAGCCGCAGCAGCCGAACTGCTCACGATAGAGCCCTTCGTCAGTGCCGATATAAAAGGCGCAGTCAGTCAGGAAACGGGCAAGATTGGTTCGCACATCTACTACGGCTTTTACAGTCTGAAGCCTCGCAATGGCGTAAACCGTTACATTATCTATCGCAACCGTTCGCTGAAACATGGAGGCAAAAGCGACGCCACCTTAATATATATAGAGGGCAACGCCAGTATGCAGCAAATAAAAAAGAGATTCCAATAGGAAGGGAATGGAAAGGATTTAAAAGTGAAGTTAAAGTGAAGTGATAGGGACAATAGTAGTGAATATAAAGGAATTAAAAGTGAAGTATTAGTGAAGTTAAAGGGACAAATGTTCACCATTAGGAAAACTAATGTCACCATCACTTCTCTTTAACTTCCCTTAGAATTCTCTTAATCACTCTTCAAAATAAAAAACAATGAAACGAATAATTATTCTACCCCTGACAGTGCTTGCCCTTACGACAGCTAAGGCACAGAGCACAACAACAATTCTCTCACCAGAGAAAGTAGTAATAACTGAAACCGATACGCTAAATCGGGTAGAGGTGTTTGGCAACAAAGAGAACCCAAGCGCCTACTACAAGAGCGAGACCCATAAGAAGGAGGAAACGCTCGGCGTGGAAACGAAAGAGTGGACTTTTAGCGGACTCTTTATCGGTGGCAGCAAAAAGAATGCCAAGAACCCGAGAACAGAGTCATATATGGGCGACTTCTATTATGGTTGGCTTTCGGGCGTTAACACAGCCAAGGGTGTTGACCTTGACTTCGGCAGCTCTTACGAAATAGGACTTGAGAAACTTTTCAGCACACGATATATTCGTGGCAACGACTATTACACCGTTGGTCTTGGTTTCGGCTGGAAGCGCTATTGCATGAAGGGCTCAAAGCGATTTGTCAAGGATGGCGACAACCTTGTTATTAGTGATTACCCTACAGGTGCTAATCCTGAATATTCGCGTGTGATGACTTTCAGTCTGCTGTTGCCTTTGCAGTATGGGCATAAATTCTCTCGCAATCTAATTGTATCGGCAGGTCCAATCATCAATATCAACACTCATGCCAGTATGCGCACGAAATACAGAAACGCTGAGGGCGCTATGATGAAAGATTTCAACAGCCATATTCACCAGACCCCGATAACGGTTGACCTGAAAGCACAGTTCGACCTCTTCGGTTTCCTCGGCATCTACTTCAAGTATTCGCCTTGCAACGTACTCCGAACAAGCTACGGCCCACAGCTTAGCAGCTACTCTGTTGGCGTTTGCCTGTTCTAATCAATTACTTCAAACATAATATCTCTCTATAAACAAGAGGGGTTGCTGACGATGATGTCAGCAATCCCTCTTTAATATTGTTGTTTTCTTGATGGGCTTAGTAGCCTTGGTTCTGAACGAGGTTGTTGTTTACGCGAATCTCGTATGAAGGAACTGGCCACTGCCAATGGAAATCGTCTGCTGCGAATACCTTAGCAGCGTAGTTTTTGCCATCAGCATCGCCAATGATGATGCCATCTTCAAGTGCTCCTGGCTGAGCAGCACGACCACTGAAACCAGTGTGCCAACGCTTTAGGCAAGTGAAGCGAAGACCTTCACCAACGGTTTCTTTGAACCATTCAGCCTGAAGTGTAGAGTCGTTAGCCTCTGTCAGAGCGGCGCCACGCTTAGCCTGAATAGCGTTGAGTGAAGCCTTTGCCTCTGTTGTGTTGTTAAGCTTCAGGTTTGCTTCAGCGTCAATAAGATACATTTCGCTGATAAGGAATGGCTTAACATGCTGGCGAGAGTTCTTGTATGTGTTTGATGTAAGCTCTGGGTTGCCCTCATACTTTGCGAAGACATAGTAAGCACCTACGTTTATACCTTTACCAATCCATACAATATACTTAGAAGCGTCGAACCATTTAGCCAAACGCAGGTCAGTGCTGTCGTACTGGTCAATAAGTTTCTGTGAAGGCAAGAAGTATGGGTCAACATAAAAACCTGTTTCACAGAATCTCTTGAAGTAAGAGTAGTTAGCAGTGCTTACGCCAATTTTCATATATACATCGTTCGTTCCAGAACCGTTCTCAGAAAGAGTTGCTGCAAGCTGCATGATAGGCTCTGTACCTTTATCGTTGTCATACTCGGCAACCATATCTGCGTAAGTAGAAGACAGGTCATAACCAGCAGGGCTGTTGATTACGTTCTGTGCTCTGATAGCTGCGCTGTCATACTTCTCAACGTCAAGATAGTAGCGAGCGAAGAGCGCGTCAACGGCATCGATTGTTGGAGACTTAGCTCCAATCTCGCCTGCTTCATCAGCGAGACACTCTTCTGCAATGTCGAGGTCAGCCTTAATCTGGTCGTAAACTTCCTTAACGGTAGCACGAGCAGGCTTTTCGCTCAGGTTGAATTTCAAAACCAATGGCACTGCAAGGTCTGTTGTTGCGGTAGCAGGGTCATAGTCCTTACCGAAGTGGCGAACCAACTGTAGGTAAGAATATGCACGATAGAAGTGAGCCTCACCTTTAAAATAGTTTGCCTCAGCCAATGTGTTAGCTGAAAGTGTAGTGTCTTTAGTGAAGTTTTCAAGAGCTTCGATAAAGATGTTGTAGTTCTTTATTGCAGCATAGTTGTTCTCCCACATTGCTTCAGTGTCGTAGTCTGTAGCAGTGAAAGAAACATCGGTGCGGTGTACGCTACCATAATTGTTGCCGAAATCGGCTGTTGCATTAAAGCCGTCGCACATAACCTCATCAACTTGCGAAGCGTCACCATAGAACAATGAGCGGAATGAGGTGCGAAGACCATTTGCCATTGTTTCCATTGTTAAACTGCTTGTTATTGAGTTTGCAGGGTCATCAACCTTCATGTTCTGTGCAGGAGCGTCTTCCATGTGGCAAGAGGTAAGAGTGAATACTCCTAAGCCCAGAGCCACAAAAAACTTATTATATTTTTTCATGTTGTATTTCCTTTCTTTAATATTAGAATGTTACCTCAAGACCGAACAGATACTGCTTTGAGTTACCTACCTTACCGTAAGTAATGTTAGTGTTAACCTCAGGGTCAATACCTGTGTAGTTTGTTGCTGTCAAGAGGTTACGACCGGTGAATGTTACCTTTACGCCCTGAACAACGTTCTGGAAGTTGAGCAGAGACTTTGGCAAATTGTAGCCAATCTGAAGGTTCTTCAAACGCAGGAATGAAGCGTTCTCCAACAAGTGGTCGTCAAACTGCATTTCATATCCCTGACTCCAGTCTGGATATTTTGCTGTTGGGTTTTCTGGTGTCCAGAAGTCCTGAACATCTTTATTCTGGTTATATGAAACACCGACAATCCATGGGTTGCTATAGAAGAATGCGTCGTTGTTTACAAGATACTTACCAAGAACGTAAGTGAAGTCAGCCTGAAGAGTCAAGCCCTTCCAACCGGCAGAGATGCCGAAACCACCGTTTACAGGAGCGTAACGCTTCTTGCCAGAGTTCTGGGTAAGGGCTGCTTCGCTATAGTTGGTTGTTGTCTCGCCCTTAGTTGTCTTGTCAACATCGTCGCCAGCCTTATACCACAGTGGCGCACCAGTATTTTGGTCAACACCAGCGTAGAGTGGCAAGTAGTACATAACAGGGCTTCCAACCTTGTATGCCACCATAGTGCCTGCAATCTCCCAACGGTCGCGACCATCAAAGAGTTCAAGAACCTTCTGAGAGTTGTAGTTGAATGTGGTGTTGAAGCGCAAGAAGTAATCTCTTTCCTTCAAGATGTCAACGCCAAGAGTTACGTCGATACCAGTATTGCGAAGTTTACCAACATTCTGAGTCATTTCAGAGAAACCTGTTGTATATGGATAAGGTACATCCATAAGCATAGAAGAAGTTGTACGGTTGTAGAACTGTACGTCGAAGTCAATCATGTTGATGATGCGACCGCTGAGACCTACAGTGAACAAACTCTGCTTTTCCCATGTCAGGTTAGGATTGATAGGCTGACTATATTGAATAGATGCACTCTCATCGTAGAATGTCATTGTTGAAGCAAGACCCAAAGAAGAGTAGTCGCCAATAGAAGCATTACCCTGAGTACCGTAGCTGAGCTTCAGGTTAAGGTCGTTAAGCCAGTTAACGTCTTTCATAAAGTCTTCACGCTTTACCTTCCACATAGCACCTGCTGCCCAGAATGTAGCGTTGCGGTTGTCTTTACCGAAGCGTGAGCAAGCATCGTTACGGAGAGAAAGGTCAACGAAGTACTTGTCCATGAGGTTGTAGTCAACGCGTCCGAAGAACGAAAGGAACTTAGACATTGTTGAAGTCTCGCTCATAGTGTATGTCTTCTGCTTACCGTTCTGAAGGTTCATCAGTTCATCCATGACCTGGCCGTTTGAACGAGCGTAGAAGTAATCATAGTCGTTCTTTACGCCTTCCTGACCAGCGAGCACTGTGAAGTGGTGGTCACGGTTAATGTCAAAACTATATTCAAGGGTATTGGTGATAGTGTTTGAATACTCGTATGTACTGCGCTTTCCCTTTGTACCAGAACCGTCAGCTCCGATATAAGAAGGATATGTCATCCAGTTGTTACGATAGAAGTGAAGGTCAGTACCAACACGAGTGGTCCACTTTAAGCCTTTCATAGGTGTAATCTCAAAGTAAGCGTTACCTACGATTCCATAACGAGAATATACATCTGGGTGCATATTCATATAATACTTAGGATTGTAAACACGGTTTACATACTGGTCTGGCTCATTGCCGTCTTCATCAACAGAAGGATAGATTGGGTTCTGAAGGAATGAAAGACCACCACTTGTGTAGTTAGAGTTATCGCTTGAGTTACCCCAGTTTGCATTTGCTTGGCGCTTATCGTAAGAACCGTTAACGTTGATACCAACACGCAACCAATCCTTTGGCTTAGAGTCAACATTGGTGCGAACGGTGTAACGATCGAAGTAGTTGCCAACAGAAGTACCACGCTGGTGGAACTGTGAGGCACTAATCAAATAAGAAGTCTTATCGCTGCCGCCCTCAATACTGATGTCGTTTTGTGTCTGAGGGTTGTTGAACTGCTGGAAGATGTTATACCACTTTGTGTTATAGGTTGGGTGAACTGTTCCGTCAGCCTCTGTTGTAAGGAGACCATCGTAACGAGATGCAAGAGAACTTGCAGTTGACATACCTGCGTTAATCCAGAAGTTATATAGCTCATCGCTGCTCATCATGTTTTCATAAAGTGACTTGTCAGCGATGGTTGACCAACCGAACTGTGTGCGGAATGTAACTGTAGCCTTGTGGTCGTAAGAGCCTTTCTTTGTGGTGATATAGATAACACCGTTAGCTGCACGAGAACCATAGATAGAAGTGGCAGATGCGTCCTTCAATACAGAAACCGTCTTAAAGTCGTTAGGGTTCATAGCCATAACGGTGCGGCTTGAAGAAGGAATACCATCTACAACATATAAAGGTGTAGAGCCTGCGCCAAGAGAACCAATACCATGAAGGTTGATTGAAACGGCATTGTCGCCAGCCTCACCTGATGAAGACAATACAGAAAGACCTGCTACCTGTCCTTGCAAAGCGTCGAGAGCCGAAGAAGAAGGAGCGTTTTTCAGTTTGTCAGAACTTACGGTTGCGATGTTACCAGTTACAGAACTAATCTTACGTGCAGAACCATAACCAACGACTACGACCTCGTCGAGAGTCTCGTTGTCAGGGTCGAGCGTAATCTTCATGTTGTTCTTTGCTGTAACGGTTTTTGTTGTCATACCCAAGTAGCTTACCGTAAGTTTGCTACCTGCGGGGACGTTTACGGAGAATGTTCCGTCAACATCGGTTACTGTGCCGGTCTTTGTA
>CAZPNJ010000003.1:0-21388 GCA_964587765.1 uncultured Prevotella sp. | reverse complement strand
AGCCGCAGTGGCAGGTGACACGATTGTAACCAGCTCATCGCGATGCATCTGATGGTCATACGACTTTGGGTTGACAGAAAACGTCAAAATACCTACGGAAGTGTTTATTCTTGCAGGCATTTGAGTAAACGTCTTGTCAATCTGGTAAGAAAGAATTTCGTTGTCAACCTTGCGCTTTCTTGAATATGACCCCGTTACATGGTATTTTCCATCGTCAGTGCGATGAATACGCATTGATATAGGGAAGTCTAACTCGTCAGCGTGAGCGTCGTCAATGTCAACGGTTATAGGCTGCACCTTATATAATATAGCGTTGGTAACCTTTCCTTTGTGGAAGTAACTGATGTGCAGTTTCAGGTCACGAACGGTTTCTTCGGCAATGGCGCGAGAAGAAAGAATCTCAACCTCATTGTCAATACCGTTAGAGTTAGAGATGATACCAAGGTTGCTCATGTTTTCAAGCGACTTGCTCTTATATCGCTTGTTCTCATCATCTTTGATAAGCATCTTTGCCACAGCCTGGAACTGAGGTCTTGCGTAGCGCAGGTAAATTGAGGCTGCACCCATAAAGATGATAAGTGACAGAACAAACCACTTGAAATTTAGAATAACCATCGCGCTGATGGTCTGGAAATTAAGTTGCAGATCAGAAACTTCCAGCTCGTTTTCGGGTAGAAGTTGTGAGGTCTTCTTAATCGTAGAGTCCTGTACGGTTTGCTTATTCTCTTCCATATATAATAATGTGTTATTTGCGTTTATTTATTTTTTTCCGTTAGCTAAATCCATCAGATACTGGCCATATTGGTTTTTCAGCATTGGCTTAGACAGCTCCATTAGTTGTTCTTTGCTTATCCAGCCACTTTCGTAAGCGATTTCTTCAAGGCAAGCTACTTTCAGTCCTTGTCTTTTCTCTATCACTTCAATAAAGGTGCTTGCCTCTGACAAACTGTCGTGAGTGCCTGTGTCGAGCCATGCGAAGCCACGAGGCAGTGTCTTTACCTTCAGTTGCTGGCGCTCAAGGAACACTTGATTGACTGTGGTTATCTCAAGCTCTCCTCTTGCGCTTGGCTTAATGTTCTTAGCCACTTCAACCACGTCGTTAGGGTAGAAGTAAAGTCCAACAACAGCGTAATTGCTCTTTGGCTTTTCCGGCTTCTCCTCAATGCTAAGGCAGTTGCCGTTCTTGTCAAACTCTGCCACGCCATAGCGCTCAGGGTCGTTCACCCAATAACCAAAGACCGATGCTTTCCCGTTTTGTTCAGCGTCTTTCAAACATTCCTTTAGCTGCCCAGTAAAGCCAGCGCCATAGAAGATGTTATCGCCAAGAACAAGACAAGCACTGTCGTTGCCAATGAACTTTTCGCCAATGATGAAAGCCTGAGCCAGGCCATCGGGTGATGGCTGTTCGGCATATTCAAAGTTTACGCCCAGTTCATGCCCATCACCAAGCAAGCGTTTGAAGCCAGGTAAATCGTAAGGTGTTGAAATTATGAGAATATCCCTAATACCAGCCAGCATAAGTGTTGATATAGGATAATATATCATTGGCTTGTCAAAGATTGGAATAAGCTGTTTGCTTACTCCTTTCGTAATGGGGTACAATCTTGTACCAGAGCCTCCTGCAAGAACAATTCCTTTCATAAGCGTTTAGTTAGTATGCCATTGAATCTTTTCCAGTTATCATATTCCAGAAGCAAAGCTGAATGTCGAGCCATATAGACCAGTTCTCAACATATTCAATATCACTTTCCACGCGTTTCTCCATCTGCCACAGCTCCTTTGTCTCGCCTCTGTAGCCACGCACCTGTGCCAAGCCTGTAATACCTGGTTTGCAGAAGTGGCGCACCATGTAGTTGTTTATCAGTTTCTGATATGTGTCAGTGTGAAGCAGCATGTGTGGACGTGGACCAACTATGCTCATGTCACCTTTCAGCACATTAAAGAACTGAGGCAGTTCATCTATATTAGTCTTGCGCATAAAGTTGCCAAAACAGAATTTGCGAGGGTCGTTTTGCGTTGCTTGCAATGTGTCGGCGTCTTTGTTCACGTGCATTGAGCGGAACTTATACAACTTGAATGTCCTGCCATTATATCCGGTGCGCTCTTGCTTGAAGAATATCGGACCAGAACTTTGCAACTTTATTATAATCGCAATGATTGGCAAGAAAGGCAACAATAGAAGACATACTATTGAACTGAAGAACAGGTCGAACAGTCGTTTCAATATTCTATTGCCAACCTCTGCCAGTGGCTCATAGTGATTGGTAAACAACATGTTTCTGCCAATTCGTTGTGCGTCAAGATGTATGGCATTGTCGCCAAAGAATGATGGCAGGTAATAGAAGCGCAGCAGATTTCTATCGCAGAAGCAACTAATCTTATGAAGCGCTTTCACGTCATCGCCCTTTAGATTGCAGAATATCTCATCTACGTTAGTCAGCAACGTGTCATTGTTGTCGATTAAAGTAAACAAATCGTCTAAGTTGCCAAGATACTTCAGCATTTCAGGGCAATCTTCCTTTTGGTCGTTGGTGAAATAACCTTGTATCTTGTATCCGATAAGTGGCGTTGACAGTTGGTCGTAATACAATTGGTTAATCGCATTAGACGTTCCAACGAGCAATGCCAAGCGTGAGTTGTAACCTTTGCTGCGATAATAGTTTATGGCTTTTGTCTCTATGTATCTTACAAAAAACAGACAGATAAATAAAGTGCCAGTGAAAATAGCCATGAATTTAAACAGTCCACCACTATTATATATTACACGCAGTATTACGCCCATTATCAAGACTTGAGCGAGACAAAGGCTGATAACTCGTTTTACGATAGAAATATTGCGCTGGAAACGAGCGTGAATGATTGTGTGATAGCGGAACTGAGCAACTATCATTGACAGGTTAGCGATAGACATCATCATAGCCTTTTCGCTATAGTTCCTGTATGGAACAAGGTCAGGAAAGAATGCTATAAATGACAGCAAAATAATGTTTAGCAACAAAAAGTCGCCAACCATTATTATTGCTTTTATCAAATCGTTTCCGTTTAGATAATCTCTCATTTCCTCGATATTTATAGCTTGTCTAACTTATTTTGCGTAAGCCACAGAGCGAGTCTCTCTTATGACGGTAATCTTTACCTGTCCAGGGTAAGTCATCTCGTTCTGTATCTTTGTTGCTATTTCAGAAGACAGCTTCTCGCTCTCAGCGTCGTCCATCTTGTCGGCGCCAACTATCACGCGAAGCTCACGACCAGCCTGTATAGCGTATGTCTTTGTAACGCCAGGGTAGCTCATGGCTATTGCCTCAAGATCGTTCAAACGCTTGATGTAAGCTTCAACGATTTCTCTACGGGCACCAGGGCGAGCGCCAGAGATAGCGTCGCAAACCTGAACGATAGGAGCAAGCAGAGTCTTCATTTCCATTTCATCGTGGTGAGCGCCAACGGCGTTAACGATTTCTGGCTTCTCCTTATACTTCTCTGCAATCTTTGCGCCATAAAGTGCGTGTGGCAATTCGCTCTCCTCGTCTGGCACTTTACCAATATCGTGAAGAAGTCCGGCACGCTTTGCTTTCTTTGGATTTAGCCCAAGCTCTGAAGCCATAACGGCACACAAATTGGCTGTTTCGCGAGCGTGCTGCAATAGGTTCTGTCCATATGAAGAACGATATTTCATTTTACCGATAATGCGTATAAGCTCTGGGTGCAGGCCATGTATGCCAAGGTCAATGGCTGTGCGCTTACCAGTTTCAATGATTTCGTTATCGAGTTGTTTCTTAACCTTTTCAACAACTTCCTCGATGCGAGCTGGGTGAATACGTCCGTCGGCAACGAGTTGGTGAAGAGCCAGTCGGCAAATCTCACGACGAACGGGGTCGAACGCAGAGATTACGATTGCCTCAGGTGTGTCGTCAACTACTATTTCAACGCCTGTGGCAGCCTCAAGAGCTTTGATGTTGCGACCCTCACGACCAATGATGCGACCCTTAACCTCGTCGTTTTCAATATGGAAAACTGAGGTAGAGTTTTCAATGGCTGTTTCAGTTGCCACACGCTGAATAGTCTGAATTACGATTTTCTTAGCCTGAGCGTTAGCGTTCAGCTTAGCTTCGTCCATTATTTCGTTGATGTAGCTTGCTGCCTCTGTCTTAGCTTCGTCTTTAAGACTTTCAACGAGGCGAGCCTTTGCGTCTTCAGCGCTGAGGCCAGAAACTTCCTCCAACTTAGCTCGCTCTTGACTTTGCATTTTTTCGAGTTCCTGCTGCTTTACCTGAAGAAGTTTCTTTTCGTTGTCAACGTGCATTTGGTCTTGCTCAACTTCCTGTTTGCGACGTCCGATTTCTTCCTGTCGCTGGTTGAGCGAAAGCTCACGCTGTTTCAAACGGTTCTCGTTTTGCTGAATTTTCTGGTTGCGCTGCTGCACTTCCTTTTCCAACTCAGCTTTCTTGTTCAGGAATTTCTCCTTTACTTCGAGCAACTTCTTTTCTTTTATAACATCAGCCTCTTTAGTAGCTGTGTCAACCATCTTTTTGTATTGTCCCTTGATAATGTAGCGGAACAAGACATAGCCAATACCTCCGCCAGCTAAGAGTGCTACTGCGGCTGTTATGATTATAGTCATCGTCATATCTATTTAACTAATTTATTGTTGTACATTTAATTATTTTACTTGTCTCAGTAAATGTACACGCTTTCTTATGAGTCTTTCAAAGAGTCATCTGAACCTTTCAAAGCATCTTCTATTTCCGATGTGAGCTTTTTCAGTGTGTCGGTGAAAGGGCTCGTGTCGTTTCGGTTAGAAGTAACGATTGCCTGAAGAGCGATATCAATAAGCGCCATAAAGATAATTTCCTCTCTTTGCTTCTCTCCGCTCTTACCAAAAACTCTGAAGTAATCGTTGATTTTTTGGGTCGCAAGGTTAGCAGCGTCACGACAAATTTTCTCGTCACGTCTTGGTATTTTGACTGGAATTTCCCTGTCGTAAACGTGTAGGCGTATAGTGAATTTTTCCTCTTTGTTCTCTTCTGCCATCGCTCTGTTACTTTTCGCTCAGTAGCGTGATACATTTGTTTACGTCTCTAATCAGCTTTGACAATCGTTTTTTAGCGCCTTCAAGGTCGTCGTCGGTTATTTCAATCATCTTAGCCATTTTGAGATTGTTGAAATCGTCTTGAGCCTGAGCCAAACTATTATTAAGTTTGTCTATTTCTTCTTTTTGCTGTGCTATTTTCTCTTTCAGCGCTTGGTTTTGCTTTTCTATGTCCTTGTATTTGAGGATTAGTTGCCTTACGCGTGTGGAGAAAGTAGTTAAGATTTGCTCTGTTTCGCTCATCTGTGATTTCCGTTATTTGGCTACAAAGTTAGTTTTTTTGTCCAAATAAGCCAAAGAAAACGTTATTTTTTGCTATTGTTTTCTTCAGCGTCACTTGGCTTTGGTTCTTTCTTTGCCAGCATTACTACTTGATACACAAGGTCTGTAACCCATTTCTGAGAGAATCCCAAACGATTGTTGTACTGGCGTATGGCAAGCACTGTCTTCATTACTCCAGCGTCAGTGTAGTCGTTCTTGGTGAAGATGTCGTTAACGGTTTTCTCTGTCATGGCGTAGATTGCTTTTTTGAAGAATGAGGGCAGGCGAAGTTTGAACTTCATCAGATTACCAACCAGCATCATCAAGTCTTGCAACAAGCCTTGCAGCTGTATCATGTATGGTTGCACGTCTTGCATCTTTCGACAATTCTTCTTGATGCTCATGTCAATCTCTTTGAAGAAATCGTCGTCAGTCTTGTATATGTCCTTCATCATGTTGCGGCAACGGTTTTTCTCGCCCACACCCAACTTGTTATTTACGGTTGGTACGTGAAGTGTTGCCTTGAATGTGCGAAGGTCGGGCAGTGCGGCAAGATTTGTTATGCCGAGGTTAGATGCCATTGAGGCCTGAAAATATACTCTAACCAAGAGCATGTAGTCTTCCATTCCGCCTACTTTATTTTGGCTTTTGCTGCCAAAGATTTTTGAAAATATTCCCATTGTTATGATTTCTAATATATAAAAGTCGTGCAAATTTAAGCAAAAAAATACGTATTGCAATGAAAAACCAGTGCAAATTGCAACTTCTGTCAATGTTATGGTTACGGAATGTGTTCGTTTTCTGTAATAAATTATTAACTTTGCATCGTCAGTTGTATGCTGATAATTGTAAATAAATATTCGAGCAATGATAAGAGAAGTAAAAACAGAAGATGCCGTTCAGATTTGCGACATTTATAATTATTACGTCAACGAAACCACTGTTACGTTTGAAACTCAGCCCATCAGTGTGGCAGAAATGCGCCAGCGAATTGTTGACGTTTCCTCTGCTTCGCCATATTTTGTCTTTGAAGAGCAGGGCGAGGTGCTCGGTTATTGCTACATTCACCCATGGAAAGCCTTCTCGGCTTACAGCCACACTTACGAAACAACCATTTATCTGTCGCCAAAAAGCAAGGGGCGTGGCATTGGCTCAATGCTTATGCGAGAACTGATAAAAGCCTCTCGCAGTAAGGGCGCTCACGTGTTAATAGCCTGCATAACGGCAGACAACATTGAGAGCATTGAATTTCACAAGTGTTTGGGCTTCAGCCAATCGTCGCTGTTCAAGGAGGTTGGCTTGAAGTTCGGAAAACTTCTTGACGTTATTGATTTGCAGCTGACGCTTTAATTCCTTTATTTCGTGGCATAAAATTAGTGTTAGGCTAAACTAAATTTAGTCATAGGCTCAACTGTTTTTAATCATAGGCTCAACTATTTTTAATCACAGGCTTGATTATTTTAAGAGGTCAGGGCGCAGTCTGCGAGTCCTTTCCAGAGCCTGTTCCCACTCCCAGTCTTTAATCTTTGCCTCGTTGCCACTCAGCAGAATATCCGGCACCTTCCAACCCTTATAGTCGGCAGGACGAGAATATATTGGCGCAGCCAGCATGTCGTCTTGAAAACAGTCTGACAGGGCGCTTTGCTCATCGCTTATCACGCCAGGAATAAGCCTTATCACAGCGTCTGCTATGACAGCCGCTGGCAATTCGCCACCAGTGAGAACGAAGTCGCCAACTGAAATCTCGCGAGTGATAAGGTGGTCGCGAACTCGCTGGTCAATGCCCTTGTAGTGGCCACACAGTATTATTATGTTGCCCTTCATCGACAAGTCGTTTGCCACGTGCTGGGTAAACTGCTCGCCATCGGGTGTGACGTGAATTACCTCATCGTAGTCGCGCTCGGCTTTCAGGGCAGAAATGCAACGGTCAATCGGCTCAATCTGCATTACCATGCCAGCAAAACCTCCGTATGGATAGTCGTCAACTCGGCGCCATTTGTCAAGGGTGTAATCGCGCAAATTGTGAAGATGCACCTCAGCGAGACCCTTTTTCTGAGCGCGAGCTATTATTGACTCTTCCATGAAACCACGAATCATGTCGGGCAAGACGGTAATAATATCTATTCTCATAGGTTGTGATAATTGCTTTTATGGTGCAAAGGTAGTCAAAATAAAACAAAAATGTGTAACTTTAGCTATGCTGAAGTTATTATGCGCTTGGTAATGCCCTGATGAATTTGGCATTTCTCTCGTTTTTACTTAACTTTGCACCTTAATAAAAAGAATAAATTCAAAAGTTATGAACCCAGTTTTCATTGCAGGACCTTGTGTCATTGAGTCGGCAGAATTGCTTGAGACGGTTGCCAGCGAGTTGGTGAGAATAAACCAAAAGCTCGGTGTTGACATTATTTTTAAGGCGTCTTTTGACAAGGCAAATCGCACGTCGATAAGCTCTTTTCGTGGGCCGGGACTTGAAAAAGGTCTTCAGATGTTGGCTGACGTAAAGTCAAAGTTTGGCTTGCGCATTACCACCGATATTCACGAGAGTTATCAGGCTGAGGCTGCCGGCAATGTGTGCGACGTTTTGCAGATACCTGCCTTTCTTTGTCGCCAAACCGACCTTATAGTCAGTGCTGCTAAAACAGGGCGCATAATAAATATAAAGAAAGCCCAATTCCTTTCTGGCAAAGACATGCGCTATCCAGTGGAGAAAGCTCGCGAGGCTGGCGCAAAGGAAGTTTGGCTGACTGAGCGTGGCAATAGTTTCGGTTACAACAATCTGGTGGTTGACTTCCGCAATATTCCGGATATGAAAGAATTTGTCTCAACTGTAATCATGGACTGCACCCACAGCGTTCAGCGCCCTGGCGGAGGCGATGGCAAGACTTCGGGCGACCGTCGTTTCGCACCAATGATGGCAATGGCTGGCAAGGCGTTTGGCGCAACTGGCTATTTCTTTGAGGTTCACCCTACGCCCGACCAAGGACTTAGCGATGCTGCCAACATGATTGAGCTAAGCAAACTTGAAAAACTCGTTAGCAAGTTAATGAACGACTGATTGCAGTTGTTTGATAAACAGTAACCTATAGAATACTGATTGCAACCGATTGATTAAAATAAACGTCCACAACTAATTGTCTTGTGAGAAATTTGAGACTCATATTAACCATCTTCCTTTCCTTTGCAACGCTTGGCTTGAGCGCACAAAGGGCTGACTCGCTGTTGGCTGACCAACTGCGACAGGAGGGTGTGACTTTCTCTCACAATAATTCAGTTACGCTGCTGACCAGCGGACAAGAGAAGTTTGACGATATGTTTGCTGCCATTCGCCAAGCTCGCTCAAGCGTTCACTTAGAGTATTTCAACTTTCGTAACGACTCTATAGCCCGACTGCTATTTGAACTGTTGGAGCAAAAGGCGAAAGAGGGCGTTGAGGTAAGGGCAATGTTTGATGCCTTTGGCAACTCATCAAACAACCGTCCGCTGAAAAAACGCCACCTTCAAGCGCTCTGGGCAAAGGGCATTAAGATATTTGAATTTGACCCAATTCGTTTTCCGTGGATAAATCATGTTTGGTCGCGCGACCATCGTAAGATTGTGATCATTGACGGACAGATTGCCTATACGGGTGGCATGAATGTGGCTGACTATTACATTAACGGAACGCCGAGGGTAGGAGAGTGGCACGATATGCACTGCCGCATTGAGGGTGACGAAGTGAACACTCTGCAAAAGATATTCGCAAAGATTTGGTATAAGGTAAGTGGCGAAAGGCTCGATAGTGCCAAATACTATCGTGCGTGGCTTCCTGCGCATAACTTTCATGGGCTAAAGCCTGACACCACAGCAACGGCTCATCATAAGATGGTGGGCATAATCAATCGTGAGCCACACACCTCTAACCAGATTATTCGCTCGTTTTATCTTAACGCCATAAACGATGCAAAGGACAGCATAAAGATTATAAATCCTTATTTCACGCTTAACCGAAAACTGAAGAAAGCGCTGAAAAATGCTGTTAAGCGAGGTGTAAAAGTTGAAATCATGCTGTCCGTAAAGAGTGATATTCCGCTTACTCCTGACTGTGGCTTTTACAATGCTCATAAACTGATGAAGGCTGGTTGCAAAGTTTGGATGTACGTCCCTGGCTTTCACCATACAAAAATAATAATGGTTGACGGACAGATTTGCACCGTTGGCAGTGCCAATCTTAATGCTCGTTCGCTCAGTTGGGACTACGAAGAAAACGCTGTAATCCTTGACCGATGCACTACTCGTCAGCTTAACGACCTGTTTGACAGAGAGAAGAACGACAGTTTCTTGCTCACTGAAGAAAAGTGGAACGAGTGGCGCACCCCTTGGCAGAAATTCAAAGGGTGGTTTGGACATCTGCTTACACCTTTCTTATAATATATAGTGCTTTATTAAAGAAAAACGTTAAATTTGCAAACAATAAAACAATTATAAACAATATGGCGACAACTAACAACAAGTTCATTGTAACAACGTATAAACTGTTCACCGTTGAGGGCGAAAACAAAACTCAGCTTGAGGAGGCAACGGCTGAAAAGCCTTGCTCTTTCATCACTGGCTTTGGTTTTGTTTTGGAAAGTTTTGAAAAGAAAGTTTCTGGTCTTGCCAAAGGTGATAAGTTTAGTTTCAAGTTGCAACCAGAAGAGGCTTTCGGTACTCGTGAAGAGGGCAACGTTCTTACTCAGAGCAAAGAAAGCTTTAAGATAAACGGTCACTTCGACCACGACAATATTTACGCTGGTGCCAATGTGCCTTTGCAAGATGAGGCTGGCAATCATTTTATTGGCAAGGTTCTTGAAGTCACCGATACTGAGGTGAAGATTGACCTCAACCACCCATTGGCTGGCAAGGAAATTATGTTTGAGGGCGAAATACTTGAGTCGCGCGATGCTACAACTGAAGAGGTAGAGCGCATTAAAGAGTCTTTGGCTCACCCACATCATCACTGCTGTTGTCACCACCATGATGGCGAAGAAGGTGAACACCACTGCCATTGCCACGATGAAGAAGATGGCGAGCATCACTGCCATTGTCATGATGACGAAGATGGCGAGCATCACTGCCACTGCCACGACCACGAATAAAATACTGTTATGAGCAATACATTTGGTAAACTTTTTACGCTGACGACCTTTGGCGAAAGCCATGGCGAGGCAATCGGAGGAGTTGTTGATGGTATGCCGGCTGGCATAGACATTGACATCGAGTTTATTCAGCAAGAATTAAATCGTCGTCGTCCGGGGCAAAGTAAAATTACTTCTTCGCGCAACGAACCCGACCAAGTGGAATTGCTAAGTGGCGTTTTTGAGGGCAAGTCAACAGGAACGCCTATCGGCTTTATCGTTCGCAACACCAATCAGCACTCTCAAGACTATGAGAATATGCGCTGTTTGTTCCGTCCGTCTCATGCCGATTACACATACTTTATGAAATATGGCATTCGCGACCATCGTGGCGGAGGTCGCTCTTCAGCACGCATCACCATTAGTAGATGTGTGGCTGGTGCCCTTGCCAAACTCGCATTAAAGCAGCGTGGTATTTCAATAGTGGCATATACTTCGCAGGTGGGCGACATTGCCCTGACGTCTGACTACACAAAGTTAAACTTATCGCAGACAGAAAGTAATCCTGTGCGATGCCCCGACCAAGAGGTGGCAAAGCAGATGGAACAACTCATACTAAGTGTAAAGGCTGAAGGTGACACCATTGGTGGCGTTGTTTCTTGCGTTATTAAAGGTTGCCCTGTAGGTTTGGGCGAGCCGGAGTTTGGCAAACTTCACGCCCAACTTGGTTCAGCTATGCTAAGCATTAACGCCGTTAAAGGTTTTGAATATGGTACTGGCTTTGCTGGGGTTAGCGCTCGTGGCAGTCAGGTAAACGATGTTTTCTATAATTCTGATGGAAACATTCGCACTCGCACTAATAATAGTGGTGGCATTCAGGGAGGCATCAGCAATGGCGAGGACATTTATTTCCGTGTTGCTTTCAAACCAGTTGCGACACTTCTTCAGCAGCAGTCAACCGTAGATATTGAAGGTAATGCCACAAGTCTTTTGGCTCGTGGACGCCACGACCCTTGTGTCGTGCCTCGCGCAGTCCCTGTAGTTGAGGCTATGGCTGCAATGGTTATACTTGACAACCTCTTAATCTCAGGTAAATAAAATCTGTTTTTATATAACCGACAGTTTTTAAAATAACCGAAATAAAAAATAGCTGCATTTCAAAAGTGCAGCTATTTTCCTATCTCAACTTTTCTAAAAGTACAGCTATTTCACTATTTCTGCTTTAATAATTCGGATATCGTCCCACGGACGATCGTCTTCTGTAGTCTTTACGCTTTGTATCTTATCCACCACGTCAAGACCTTCAACCACTTCTCCGAATACTGTATATTGCCCATCAAGATATGGAGTTCCGCCATATCTGTAATAATACTCTCTAAGTTCTGGCGTAAGTTTTACAGTTCCGCCAGTGTTCTTGTCAAGCATTTCTTGATAGCGATCGAGTTGTGAGTCGGTGCAACGTGTTCCCCAAACAATATAGAACTGCGAGCTCGACGACGCTCTTTCTGGGTTGTTGGCATCAGCCTCTCTTGCTGCTGCTATTGCACCACGCTTATGAAACAGTTGCGGAAAGTGTATCTCTGCTGGAACAGTATATGTCTCCGTAGTGTTGCCATACACCACACCTGGCTCTGGGTGGCGAGATGCTGAGTCGCCCGTTTGTATCATAAAGTTGCGTATAACTCTGTGAAACAAGTTGCCATCATAATACCCGGCTATCACTTGTCTCAGAAAGTTGTCTCTGTGCAGTGGCGTCTCGTTGTAAAGAGCTATGCGAATGTTGCCCATCGTCGTTTCGAGCATCACCTCTCTCCTCAGACTATCCACTTGCCCCATAGCTGTCATGCTGCATAGTAGCGAAATTACAAGTAATATCTTTTTCATAAGCATGTAGTTTTACTCGTTGACCAGACTCTTTAACTTCTTATCTTCTTTAATGTATAACTTGTTTATAACCATTGCTATAGCTCCGTCGCCTGTAACATTACAAGCAGTGCCGAAACTGTCCATGGCAATATATAGCGCTATCATCAATGCCTGAGTTTCGCCATCAAAACCCAGTATTGACGACAATACTCCCAGTCCTGCCATAATTGCTCCGCCAGGAACTCCAGGGCCAGCTATCATGAATATGGCAAGCATTGCGCAAAAACCAATAAACAGCATTGTGTTGAAAGGCATACCCTGAATAATCATCAGCGCCACTGCGCAAGCTGTAATTTTCATTTCAGAACCACTCATGTGAATTGTGGCGCATAGTGGAGCAACAAACCCCGATACATGGTCGTCGATGTCATTCTTGTGCATAGAACGTATGGTTACAGGTATTGTAGCCGCGCTTGACGCTGTTCCGAGAGCAGTGAAATATGCTGGCAGCATATTGTATAAAGCCTTAAACGGATTTCTGCCGGTTATTGCCCCTGCAACTATAAACTGCAACATCAGCAAGGCTATGTGCATGGCAAATATTATGATTATTATCTGAGCGAAAGCTGTAAGAATAGTCCATACCTGCCCCGACTGGGTCATGTTTAAGAATAACCCGAATATATATAGCGGCAACAGTGGTATCATTGCTCCACGCAGAGTTTTGTCTATGATAATGCGAAACTCGTCAAGCAACCCTTTCATCTTGTCAAGATTAAACATTGCCACTGATATACCCACCATAAAACTCAGCACCAGTGCTGTCATCACAACCAAAGTTGGCGCACTAGTTATGGTGAAGAATGGGTTTAAGTCTGATGCCTGAGCCGCTAATGCACCTGCCGAGTTTGCTGTACCTATAAGGTTGGGAAATGTTGCCGATGAAATGAAGTAAGACATCACACCTGATAGCACCGTGTCAATATACGATATGCCAACTGTCGCTAACAGCAAATAACCTGCCTTGCCTCCTATGCCGGCAATAGCCGGTGTTACAAAACCCAGTATTAGCAACGGCACCAGAAAAGAAATAAACTGAGAGAACACGCCGTTGAACGTAGCAAACAGCCGCATAGCCCACATGGGCAGCACACCACCCAGTGCAATGCCAAGGAATATTGCCAATAAAATCTGTGGTAATAGTCCAATATGTATATTCTTTATACTCATGAGTGCAAAGGTACAATTTCTTCTTCAAAATACGAAAAGTGCCAGCTCATGCAAAAACACTTGTAAAAATTATGATTCGAAAAAAAAGTTATAACCTTGGGTGGTTATAACTTTCGTATGATATCTGCCATTTTTTGTTTGGTCTTAATGGTGGTTGGTACCAGCGGTAGGCGGAGAATGTTTTGGATTAGCCCCATTTCGCTGAGCAGTGCTTTTACACCGGCTGGGTTGCCATCAACGAACAGCAGGCTGTATAGCTCGGTGAAGGTGTGGTGTATCTTGCGCGCGGGTTCGTATTCGCCATTGAATTCAAGGCGTATCATCTTTGAGAATTCTTTGGGCAGGGCGTTGCCTATTACTGATATTACTCCGACGGCTCCGCTTGCTACCATTGAGAATGTTAGGGCATCGTCGCCACTGATTACGTCAAAGCGGTCGGGCTTGTTCTTTATTATGGCGTCAACTTGCTCAAGTGAGCCACTGGCTTCTTTTATGCCAATGATGTTTGGGCAGTCGTTGGCGAGTCTTACCGTTGTTTCTGCCTTTAGGTTTACGCCCGTGCGGCCAGGTACATTATATAATACCACCGGCAATGGGCTTGCCTCGCTTATGGCTTTGAAGTGTTGGTAAAGACCTTCCTGCGATGGTTTGTTGTAGAATGGACATACGCTTAATACGCCTTGTACGCCACTGAAATCGGTGGTGTGCAGTGCCTCTACTACTTGTGCGGTGTTGTTGCCACCGCAGCCCATTAGTATTGGCAGTCGCCCGCTGTTTACTTCTACCACAAGGTCTTTGATTTTCTTTTGTTCTTCTTTGGTCAAGCATGGCGTTTCGCCTGTTGTAGCGAGTATGCAGAAGAAGTCTGCGCCATTGTTGATTTGATATTCCACCAACTTTTTAAGCGAGGTGTAGTCAACTTGTCCGTCAGCTGTAAATGGTGTAATTAGTGCAATGCCTAAGCCTTTGAAGATATTCGTTGCCATAAATATGATACTTGTTTCTTACAAATGTTTTGCAAAGATAAGGCTTAATGAACAAAATGCAAAGGAAATAATGAATTTTATTTCAAATTGACGCATATTGTATAATAATACTCAAAAGTTTCTCTTAGTTTGGCATTATTACTTATGATTGAGCGAATTTGTTGCAGCCCGACCTCGTTTGGCGAGTTTGGTATCCATAGTCGCAGATAGCCGTTGGCTGAGTATTTCTCGTCCATGTGGTGCTTGAAGCGTTCCCATTGTTGCTCCTTGTCGAGTTCCGGATATTGCTCCAACCCGAACTGCACGGCACGCTTGAACACGTGTTCAGGCGTAAGGTCACGGTCGGCTTCTGCCACTATGCGGCCGTATATGCTGCGTGGCGTGTGCGATGTTGAGGCGCGGTGGTCTTCAACTGCTTCTTTGATAATCTTTATCTGTTCGGGCGAGAACCATTTCTTCAGCCTCACGTCCTTAGCCACAATCTTGCCGCTGGTGAGGTGGTGTATGGCTCGCGGTCCCGACAGCCCAAGGTCGTGATATGCGGCTATAACATAAGCCATGTCAACGTCGGCACCAACTATGTGCGCCAACTTTACGCTGTTGTTGATGACTTGCTGGGCATGTTGTATGCCGTGCGACGTTCCGAACTCGCTGTAGCGAGGCAATATGCTCGTCTCAACGAACGACATTATTTCAAGATTTACCGTGTTCATAACTGATGTTTGCAAATTTAATTATTAATACTTACTTTTGCAAGCGTAATGGAAAATAATGTAACTACAAACTCTCTCAGGGCATGGCTGTTGGCAGCTCGCCCAAAGACTCTTGCGGGTGCAGCCGTGCCCGTGATGATTGGCGTGGCAATGGCGATTGCCGATACCTCATGGCATATTAACGTATGGGCTGCTGTGCTTTGCTTTTTGTTTGCTTTCATAATGCAGATTGACGCTAACTTCGTGAACGATTATTTTGATTTCGTTCGTGGCAACGATGATGAAACCCGACTTGGTCCGCCCAGAGCGTGCGCCCAAGGTTGGACTACCGTTGGTGCTATGCGCCGAGCCATTCTGTTGACTACCGCCGTGGGCTGCCTCGTTGGTCTGCCGTTGGCATGGATTGGTGGCTGGCAGATGGTAGCCGTTGGCGCACTGTGCGTAGCCTTTTGCGTGCTTTACACTACCACGCTGTCTTATATGGGGCTGGGCGATGTGCTGGTGTTGGTGTTTTTTGGGCTGGTGCCCGTTTGCCTGACTTACTACCTGTCAGTGCCTGATTGCGCTAATGGTATAGGCATCAGAGAGGTTACCGCCGCCGTGGCAAGCGGACTTATCATTGATTTACTACTGGTTATAAACAACTATCGTGATATTGACAATGACCGCCGTGCCGGTAAACTTACGCTTGTCGTGAAGATTGGCGCAGAGAGGGGCCGCTTGCTGTATTTGGCACTGGGCTATGCGGCTTGCCTCTTGGGTGTGGTACACATTATATATAATAATGTGTGGGCATTCGTGCTGCCCCTGCTGTTTTTGCTGCCTCATACACTAACTTACCGCCGCATGGTGAAAATAGAAAAGGGGTGCGAGCTGAACCGTATTCTTGGCGAAACAGCCCGCAATATGTTTATCTATGGCACACTTACCACTATTGGATTGCTCTTGTAAACCACAGGTAGTTTGTTTGGTTGTGTTATGGAAATGTAGTAAATTTGCAGTTCAATAAGAGATTTTTATGTTATCAGTAGAAGGATTAAAGGTTGAATTTGCGGCAAAGCCGCTGTTTGTTGACGTGTCGTTCGTGGTGAACGACCGCGACCGCATAGCCCTTGTGGGCAAGAACGGCGCAGGCAAATCAACCATGCTAAAGATACTTTGCGGCTTGCAGAAACCTACCGAGGGCGTGGTAAACACTTCGGGCGGTACAACCGTGGGCTATCTGCCACAGGTTATGAAACTGCAAGACGAGACAACCGTAAGAGAAGAGGCGCGAAAGGCATTCGCCGCCGACATAGACCTGAAGGTGCGACTGGCTAAGATGCAGAAAGAACTTGCCGACCGCACCGACTATGAAAGCGACGACTATATGGCGCTGGTTGAGGAGTTTACTCAGGAGCAGGAACGCTTTAATATGAGTGGCGGCGACAGCTACGAGGCTGAGATAGAGCGCACGCTCATAGGCTTGGGATTCGACCGCAAGGACCTTGACCGCCCAACGGCAGAGTTCAGTGGCGGCTGGCGTATGCGTATTGAATTAGCTAAGATATTGCTGAGCAAGCCCGACGTGTTGTTGCTCGACGAGCCTACCAACCACCTCGACATTGAGAGTATTCAGTGGTTGGAGCAGCAACTCAAGCAGTCAGCCTAGGCGGTTGTTCTGGTCAGCCCCGACCGTGCTTTCATAAACAACGTAACCAATCGCACCATAGAAATATCGTGCGGCCGCATATACGACTATAAGGTAAAGTACGACGAGTTTCTGACGTTGCGTGCAGAGCGTCGCGAACAGCAACTGCGCGCCTATGCCAACCAGCAGAAAGAGATCGCCGACATAAAGAAATTCATTGAAGAGTTTCGCTATAAGGCGTCAAAGGCAGTGCAGGTGCAGAGCCGCATAAAGCAGCTCGAAAAGATTGTGCCTATAGAGGTTGATGAGATTGACACCTCAGCACTGAGGCTTAAATTTCCTCCCTGCCAGCGTTCGGGTGATTACCCTGTTATCTGCGACCGTGTGGGCAAGGACTACGGTTTGCACACTGTCTTTTCTGACGTTACGCTCACCATAAAGCGTGGCGAGAAAGTGGCTTTCGTGGGTAAGAACGGCGAGGGCAAGTCAACGCTTGTGAAGTGCATCATGGCGCAGATACCATACAATGGCACACTGAAGATAGGCCACAACGTGCAGATTGGCTACTTCGCACAGAATCAGGCACAGTTGCTCGACGACGACCTGACCGTGTTTGAAACAATCGACCGTGTGGCAACGGGTGACATGCGCCTGAAGATACGCGACCTGCTCGGAGCGTTTATGTTTGGTGGCGAGGCATCAGACAAGAAAGTGTCGTTCCTGAGCGGTGGCGAGCGCAGCCGCCTTGCCATGATACGCTTGTTGCTTGAGCCTGTCAACCTGCTTATACTCGATGAGCCTACCAACCACCTCGACATTCCTTCAAAGGAAGTGTTGAAACACGCCATTCAAGCCTTTGACGGCACTGCCATCATCGTAAGCCACGACCGTGAGTTCCTTGACGGTTTGGTTGATAAGGTCTATGAGTTTGGCGGTGGTAAGGTGAAGGAGCATCTCGGTGGCATTTATGATTGGATTAACTCAAATGCGCAATGCGCAATGCGTAATTCGCAATTGACAGTTGACAAGAGACAATGTACAAGGGACAATGTACAATTATTCCCTAACGGTCATCAACACGTGACAATTGACAAGGTACCTGAGGCAAAGGCGCAGAGCGGCAATAATAAAGAGGACTATGAGGCTCGCAAAGAGCAGCAGAAGAAACTGCGCAAGGCACAGAAGGCAGTGGAGGTGTCAGAAAAGAAGATTGCCGAAATGGAGGCGCGCCTTAACGAGCTTGACTCGCTGCTGAGCGACCCTAAGAATGCTGCCGACATGAAGCTGGTGACCGAATACACCACCATAACCAAAGCGCTGGAAGAGGAAAACGAGCGCTGGATGGAACTATCAGAGAATTTGGACAACTTGAATAAATAAAGAGAGATTTTAGAACTTAAACTAAATAATATGAAAAAGATTATCACAATGATGATGATTGCATCAATGCCACTTGGTGGCATGGCACAGACCAAGTCGGGAATAGACATGAAGAATCTCGACAAAAGTGCTAACCCAGCAACAGATTTTTATCAGTTCGCAACCGGCGGTTGGAAAAAGCGTAACCCACTGCCAGCAGCCTATTCACGCTTCGGCAGCTTTGACCAGTTGCAGGAAGACAACAACAAGCGCATCAACACAATCCTTACCACATTACAGAAAAAGGGTGGCAAGAAGGGTAGTGTAGAGCAGAAGTTGGGCGACTTCTATAAGCTCGCCATGGACTCTGTGCGCCGCAACGAAGAGGGCGTAAAGCCAGTTATGCCAATGATTGAGGCTATTGAAAAGGCTCGCTGCGTTAAGTGTCTGCACAAGTTGCAGAACAAGTATGCCGCATTTGCCTATGGCGTGCCATTGAGCATGGGCTTCGGCGCTGACGAGAAAAACGCCAAGGAGAACATACTTTATGTAAACCAAGGCGGCTTGACGCTCGGACAAAAAGAGTATTATCTTGACAACGACACTGCAACTGTTGCCATTCGCGAGGCTTATAAGAAGCACATCGTTAAAATGTTTATGATGTTTGGCTTCACCGGCGAGCAGGCTCAGCAGAAGTGCAACTACATAATGCGCTTTGAGACTGCCATTGCCATCATTTCAAAGAGCCGCACCGAACTGCGTGACGTTGAGGCTAACTACAATAAGACCACTATGAAGGAACTGAACGAACAGTATCCTAACCTGCCTATCGAAAAACTGCTCAACGCTGAGGGCATTGACAGCAAGTACATGCAGGAGTTGGTAGTAGGTCAGCCAGCCTTCCTTGCGGCAGTTGACAAACTCGTAGCTACCCAGACCGCTGATGAGTTGCGTGCCCTGATGGAGTGGGACGTAATACTTTCAGCCGCAAGTTATCTGAGCGACGAGGTTCAGGCTGCTAACTTCGAGTTCTTCGGCAAGACAATGCGCGGTCGCCAGCAAGACTATCCTCTTTGGAAGCGTGCCACATCGCAGACCGAAAGCGTAATGGGCGAAGCTCTTGGCCGCATCTATTGCGAGAAGTATTTCCCTGCAGCATCAAAGAAGCGCATGGAGACTTTGGTTAAGAACCTACAGACCTCACTTGCAGAGCGCATCAAGGCACAGACTTGGATGAGCGATGCTACTAAGAAGTCGGCACTCGACAAGCTGGCCGCATTCTATGTAAAGATTGGCTATCCTAACAAGTGGAAAGATTTGAGCCGACTGGTTATTGACCCATCAAAGTCATACTATGAGAATGTTCAGGGCGCTCGCCTGTTTGCTGACTCAATGTATATTGAAGAGCATGTAGGCAAGCCTGTCAACAGAGACGAGTGGTTGATGACCCCACAGACGGTTAACGCTTACTATAACCCTACCACCAACGAGATTTGTTTCCCGGCAGGTATTCTGCAGTACCCATTCTTTGACGCTAAGGCTGACGATGCCTTCAACTATGGCGCTATCGGCGTGGTTATAGGTCACGAGATGACTCACGGCTTTGACGACCAGGGTCGCCACTACGACAAGAATGGTAACATGACTGACTGGTGGACAGCTGACGACGCTAAGAACTTTGAGGAGCGCACAGGCAAGTATGCCGACTTCTTCTCTAATATTAAGGTGTTGCCTGACCTCAACGCAAACGGCAAGCTGACTCTTGGCGAGAACCTTGCTGACCACGGAGGTCTTCAGGTGGCTTTCAACGCTTACAAGAACGCTACAAAGGGCAAGAAGCAGAAGACTATCGACGGACTTACGGCTGACCAGCGCTTCTTCGTGGCTTACGCAGGTGTTTGGGCAGGCAACATCACCGAGAAGGAAATTCGTTCTCGCGTGAAGAGCGACCCTCACTCACTGGGCGAGTGGCGCGTAAACGGCGCTCTGCCTCACATCAACGCTTGGTACGAGGCATTCGGCGTTAAGCAGGGCGACAAGATGTTTATCCCTGAAAGTGAGCGTTTGCAACTCTGGTAAAAACATAATAATTGTAATATATTCGGGGTGTGTCACTCAGTGTGGTGCACCCCTTTTTGTGCCTTATAGAACCAAAAAAACAGTGTCCTTTGCGGTTTTTTATAGGAAAAGCGCAACTTTTTGTCTCTTTCCTTTGCTTATTATTTTTTTTATTTTATTTTTGGGGCGTGTTCCTATATTCTTTAAGAGCACTACTTGTGAATAGGGGAGGAGCACAGAGAAAAACGAAGCGTAATATCAGTGCCACGCTTCTGAAAAATATAAATGTCCTCATGGCGCTGGGAGGGCGTAAAACTAAACAATATGAAAACAAAATTACTCTATTTGCTTTGCACAGTCTTAATGGCTCTGCCAAACATAGCTTTCGCTTCTGAAATAACTGTTCAGGAAGATTTGTCAGCTTTTAAGTGGACCGGCACTGACACTCGCACCAACGTTAAGTTTGTGTGTGCTGCTATTGACGGTAATCCTGAGAATGGTTTCTTCGTTACCGTTGAGCCTATTAATGCTAATGCTCCAGCCGCCATTGACGCAACCATGATGGCTGACGAGAATTTCTGGACGGCAGTGTTTGAAAGAAAGACCCAAGAGTTGGCAGGTGAAAGAATGCAAGTGTATAATAATGTACATCAGATAACCGTTACCAACGTTACTATGTGCGAGAACTTATTCTCAAACTATTCTGAGATACATAAAGTGACCTTGAACTGGACTCGCTCAGACCAGTTTAAGCTGGCAGACAATAGTCTGGTATTTGCTGTTCCTGAACATCATACTAACATGGACGCACATACAGGTATGAATATATACATTAACTATACGGGTAATGATTTTGTTATTGGCAACGGCGTGTTCCCGACTACATTAATATTCAGTATTCACTCTGAAAATCAGGTCGTAGGCAACGCACTGCTGGCATATAAGACCGCAAACAACTGCCGATTCGAAATTGATGCCCCGACAAGCGTTGGCAAGATTAGTGCCGATGAGGCTAACGACGGAGTGAAATATAATCTTGCAGGACAGCGCATTGGCAATAACTATAAAGGCATTTCCGTGAAGAAGGGCAAGAAAGTCGTAAT
>CAZPNJ010000002.1:9742-23916 GCA_964587765.1 uncultured Prevotella sp. | reverse complement strand
CAGGCGAAAAACGAGGAGACCGACGGCTGGTGGAACGGCTTTAACCGAATATATAACAGCTTCGTTTACGACTATCTGTACGAGAACCCACGCAACGTGATGGCTTTCATAGAGAATCACGACACCGACCGCTTTCTTGGTAAGGGGCGCGACGCAAGGAAACTGAAACAGGCGCTTGCCCTGTTGCTGACCATAAACCGCACGCCACAGCTATCCTACGGCACTGAGGTATTGATGAATGGCACTAAGGAAGTGACCGACGGCAACGTGCGCAAAGATTTCCCGGGCGGTTTCCCCGGCGACACGGTTAACTGCTTTACAGCCGCTGGTCGCACCAAAGCGCAAAACGATATGTTCAACTGGCTGAGCCGACTGCTACACTGGCGACAGGGCGCAAAGGAAGTTACCTTTGGCAAGCAAACCCAGTTCACACCATACAATGGAGTTTACGTAATCGCCCGACAGTATGGCGGCAAAACGTCGCTCACCATACTTAACGGCACGTCTAAGAAGGCAATCTTCGCCGTTAAGCGCTACGCCGAAGTTATAAAGGGGGCAAAGCAAGCCACCGATGTAGTCAGCGGCGCAACGTTCAGCCTTGACCACGACACAGAGCTCGCCCCACGAGCAGCCATTGTTATAGAGTTTTAGAAATCTGTTTCAGCTGACACATGTTATACTTTAAGTTGAAGTACTGCATACTTTAAGTTGAAGTACAACATACTTTAAGTTGAAGTATAGCATACTTTAGGTTGAAGTACAACATACTTTAAGTTGAAGTACATTATACTTTACTCGGCAACGCACTCCATTTCAATAAGCCACTCGGGACGGCACACGGGTGCGTGAAGTATAATAAACGGCGTGTCGGGGTAGGCGGCACGCATAAACATCTCTACCGTTAGGGCGTCGGAGAAGTCGCGCAAGTAAATAAGGAAATACTTCACTTGCTTCATCGTCATTTCGCCATTGAGCAACAGCATAGAGATGTTTTCAAGCAGGCGACCAGTCTGCCTTACCACGTCGCCCTTATACAAAACTTTGCCTTCGTTATTGATTGACGCCGTGCCAGAAATGTAACACATAGCGGTAGATGGCAATAAATCAAGTCGGGTGCCACGCTCAAACGCCACGCCATATTCCTGGGTTGGGTTCAAGTGGTCGGGAGCGGTGAGATAGCGCATATCGCTTTCGCTGATGTTGGGGTACGACAAGAAGTCAATGGCAACCAAGGCGTTGCTTACGCCACTAACGCCACCTATGCCGGTGGAAGCTATGAAATGAGTTTGCGGCGTAAGGTCGCACTGACGGAACACATCGTTGCGCGCCTTAACCACACCGCTGTAATTATTGTCTATATCCTTTACGTAAATCCACGTGCGAGTGCAGTTTGCCTTCATGCTTAGCCCTCGCTCGGCACATAGTTTCAGATATTTGTTAAACAGCATCACCGTCTGCTCGTAAGAGTTTTTGCCCTGCGCCTCATCGGCAGTAAGGCGCAGGTTGTCGAAGTGGAAGTCAACCGGAGAGTCGGTAGTCTTTATCAGCACGGCAATCTTTGAACCATTGACAGGCGACTGTCCTACGACTGACATTGGCATTGTAGATAACAGTTCCTTATAAAGCAGCGACGAACGAAACTCTTCCTCCTGATTTACGGGGTCGCTCATGAAGACCTTTGCAGCCACTGGCGCTCTGCCCTCGCTGCGTTCTTTGTCAATGTAATCGCCCAACCTCATGTAAAGGCTGTTGATTATCACCTGAAGTTTGCCCTGCTCGGCAGGATATATAAAGTTGTAATTGTCCATTTGCTTAGTGCTTTATCTCGTTCCACTTAGGAGGATTAACCCCTAACAAGTTCTTTACGAAGAAATCGAAACGCTTGTGCTCGCCGAATGTTTCGCCCATAGTGTGGTGTACGCCCGGCAGAACCACCAACTCAAAGTCCTTGCCAGCCTTAATCAGTGCGTTGGCGACCTGCATGGTTGACGCTGGGTCAACGTTGTCGTCAAGTTCGCCTACGACAAGCATCAACGGGCGTTCCAGTTTCGAAGCGTTCACAACGTTGCTACACTCTTCGTAAGTAGAGTCGATCGGATAACTCATCCACTGCTCGTTCCACCAGATTTTATCCATGCGGTTGTCGTGGCAGCCGCAACTTGAGTAAGCAGCCTTATAGAAGTCGCCATGCAGAAGCACTGCGGTGGTGCTTTCCTGTCCGCCTGCCGAAGCTCCGAATATGCCCACGTTGTCGGCGTCCATATAAGGATATTCCTTTGCGGCGGCGCGTATCCATAGCTGGCGGTCAGGGAAACCGGCGTCTTTCAAGTTCTTATAGCAAACCTCTTCAAACTGTTTGCCACGCCAAGACGTGCCCATGCCGTCGAGCTGAACCACGATAAAGCCAAGTTCAGCCAGTGCGGTCATGTTCCAGTTGTAAGAGATAAAGTCCTTTGGCGTGTAGGCATCGCCCGGACCGGCGTATATGTACTCTATCACTGGATATTTCTTAGTAGCGTCAAAATTGGTAGGACGCTGAATAATGCCCCAGATGTCGGTATTGCCGTCACGCCCCTTAGCGGTAAACACTTCAGGCGCACGCCAACCGTTAGCCACCAGTTTAGAGATGTCGGCAGCGGCTATGGTGCGAACGAGCGAACCGTCAACGGCGCTGCGCAACTCTGTTACAGGCGCTTTGTCAACCAATGAATATTTGTCGATGATGTATTTATAGTCGGCAGAGAATGTGGCTTTGTGATTGCCGTGAGCAGGTGTCAGGCAAATCAGGTTCTTGCCATCAAGTCCTATCTTATAATAATGTATGAGATAAGGGTCTTCGTCTTTGTTTACGCCGCAAGCAGAGAAGTAAATCGTTCCCGTCTGCTCATCGATGCGCTGTATCTGGCGTACGCACCAAGCGCCTTTGGTTATCTGGCGTATGACCTTACCCTTTGCCACGTCGTATAGGTAAAGGTGGCACCAGTTGTCACGCTCGCTCATCCAAACGAGCTGCTTGTCGCCGTTTATGTATTGGCGATACATGCGCTGATAGTTTACGAATGTGTGTGAAGTTTCCTCAGCAATAGTGCGCAGTTTTCCAGTTTCAGCGTTCATGGCAAGCACCTGATACAGTTTGTGACCACGCTGGTTGTACTCCATTGTCAACTCTCGGCTGTCGGCGTTCCAACGGAAACCCTCGAGAGAGTATTGGTTAGCTATCTTGTTTACGTCGGCATAAACCTTGCTGCCGGTAGCCACGTTTATAATCACAGGCTGGTGAAACGGCAGTTCGTCGCCCGGCTTTGCGTATTCCTGTTTATGGAGAATAGGTTGAAGTTGGTCGGCTGGCGACGACTCTACATAATAAACATAACGTTTCTCAACAGGGCGACGCTTGCAGGTAAACACATACTTGCCGTCAGGGCTCCATTGAAGCCACGCCGAATAATAGTTAGACAAAGTGCCATCGGTAGTGAGTATACGCTTCCGCGTCCAAGGTTTGCCAACCTCATGCAGCACAACGTTCTCGCCCTCAATATACACCTCCCACTTGCCGTCGGGCGATGCTATGGGCTGAGTATTCTTTTCCTCATCAACCTCCATCCAGTGGCGCTGGTGCTGACGACCGAAAGGTTGTTTCCACGCTTGGCGTTTAGGGTGATTAAGCGCACTGTCAAGTTCGTGGCGCGAAGCGAATGTCTGTTTCTGCGCGTTCAGTACATTTTCAACGATATACCTGTCGCCGTCGGCTGTGTGAACCTTATAGGTGAAGCGCACCGAGTCTTCAAAGCGAATGTCTTCAGGCGAGTTATATACGTTTGCGCCGTTAAACTTACCATAGAGTGAGTAGGCGCGATTATAATCTTCAAGTGTGCCCTGCGCTGACGCCATCACTGGCAGCAAGGCTGTTGCAATAAGCAGTTTAATTGATTTATGTGACATCTATGTTATTTTTGTTTTGATACGAATTTCACGTCAGTGGCTTCGCCTTTCAATACATCGGCAAACTCTTGCGGAGTAAACTCTACCGCACCCTTCATAAACTCAGGTATGTTGTAGCTCTTCAGTAGCTGGCGATGATAGTCAGGGTTCTCCTGTGGCAGTTCAAAAGGTTTGGTAGCCTTTCCGTTTTTGTCAACGTGAGCGAAGAACGGGCGTGTGAAGTTGCCGTCATCACGGCGTGAAGAGAACATTATCCATCTGCCGTTGCTGCTCCAAACGTGATAACTCTCAGGCGTTGGGCTGTTAACTGGCTGAAGCGGAGCTATATCGCCCGTTTGCAAATTCATAAGCCACAAGTCGGCGTCTTTATGCCAGATGTGGAAACAGCCCCATTCGCCAACCGACAACAAGAGGAACTTTCCGTCGGGCGAAATGCGTGGCAGAGTTGCACTCTTGTTAATTGAAGCCGCGTCAAACACAAGTTCACGCTCGCCAAAGGTGCGTGTCTGAGCGTTAAACGCCTTACGATAGATATTGTACTTTATCTCTTTGTATCGTGCCAGACATTCCTGAGCGTGGGCAACGGTGTCTTTATACTCGAAGTGGGCAGAACCGTAATAGAGATATTTGCCGTCGGGGCTCCAGAACGGATAAATCTCAAACTCGGTTGAGTCGTTACTTATGTTCATTATCTCATCAGTCTCCACATTATATAATATAAGGTCGCTCTCAGAGTCAAGCACCTCTATCTTGTTTAAGTCCTTAGTGTGGAAGCTCTGCATGGTCTTGTTGGTAGAATACGCTATAAGCGGCAAGGTGGGATGCCATGCAGGGTAAACGCCAGCACTTATGGTAGAGTCGCTCTTCATGTTCAGTCGCTTTAGCTTTCCGTCGTAAGCGATGACCGTGCCGCCATTGTTCTGACGAGCGTGAAACTGCATACGCTTGGGATTGTAACTTTGATAGTTATGGCAATTTACGCACTGTCCGGTTTCCTCGTTCGAACATAACAGATTGTCAACCATAACGCGAGCGTCAAAGTTCTCAAGACAACGTTCGTTGAGAGTCAGCTCCTCGTATGTGACGTATGAAGGCGCGATAAGGCGGTAACTCATATATGGGTCAATGGAGTCGGTGCTGACGCTTATCTTAAACGGTTTCAACAATTGCCAAGCGCCGCCATGCTTAACATAAACCTCTACGTTCAGGTCTTTGCCCTTAGCGTTACTGAGCAGAGTGTGCCAGTCGTCAATGTCAAACTGTGCCTTCAGTCCGTCAGTGACTATTTCATCATCGCCGCACGACACTCTGGTTACCATATCCTCAGCGTCGGCGTCAAGTTCAAAGTTTAGAGGCGCTATGTTCAGCGGAATGGTCACTCCCTTATAGTCAGGGTATATCTCTGCCTCTTTGTTTGTTCGTGTAAAGTCTGTTGGCACACTGCTTGTGCAGGCAGTCAGAAAGGCTGCGCCCAACAATAAGATATGTATTGCGTTTCGTTTCATTGTCAATTCTAAATTAATAAGAATTCTGGTCTCGCACGAAGAAGTAGTTATAATAGAACGTGTTGCCCCACTCCTGATATGTGCCGGCAGCCATATCTGCCTCTGACGCATACTGTCCCGACCTGACTTGTTGCCAGAAAGCGTCGAAGCGGTCTTTTACCTCCTTGTCAAAAGGCATACCACTGATGTCAACAGTATTCTCAAGATGTCCGTACACGTAAGCCGCCTCTTGATAGTGTGTAGGCACATGCCTGTTTTGATTTATTCGGGTGTAGTTCCAGAAGTTATTCCAGAAAGTGGTAATATCTTTTGAGCGCAGAGCGCACATCATGCAAAGTTCAGCCAAAGTTCTGTTCTTAGCGTATGTGTGGCTAAGGGTGTTTATCAGATACAACTCTGGCAGTGCCTGGTCGCTGGTTATGATGTTAGCATAATCTTTAAGCGGCATTATGCCGCCCAGCTCCTTATCCTTTTTAACCAAGCTGTGGTTTGCGAGCATTGGTTCATAACGCTCTGCCCATTCTTTATAGTAAAGGGTTGATTTAAGTATGTTGATGTATTTCTTTGCCAACTGCCACTCACCGTTAAGCAATGCGCATTTGGTTACATATTTCAGGTCTTCAACACGCCAGCCATACTCTACACCGTTTTCCAAGCACCAGCGATAGCAGAAGTTGGTTTGCCCGTATTGCAGATAAACCATAAGTCCACCCACCTGCGGCATACGCACCTCGAACGGAGCGTTTGGCACAGAGTCGCCATCGGCGTAATAGTACATCTTGTCGCCAGCCTCGCCTTTCTTAAACAACGCAACGTCTTTCAGCAAGACCATCAAGCGGTTTGGCTCGGTCGTTTCGCTCTTTGCTATGTCGAGTACTCCGTCCCAGTCGGTCACCGACGCTCTGTTTATCATTGCCACTTCCTTGTGAAAGTTGTCATCGCTGTACCAGTTTGCGGTAAGCGTATATACCGAAACAGCTATTGCCGCAAGGTCTATCACTATGGTGGTTGCGGCACGGTCTTTCAGTTTACCAACAAACATCATTGCCACCATAACCACGCCAAGCAGAATAAACGGCAAGTAATAGTCGGCACAATTCCGCTCTGAGACTTTATATAGCGGTAATCCCGAAACAAAGAAATTCTCTATTGAAGTCTGGTAATAGACATAGTGGTAAAAGACATGAGCCAAGCCAAACACTGCGACAAGTGCCACAACAAGATGAATGGCTGTCCACGGTGCAAAGCCATTGTCGCTAAGTTCGCTGACAATCATAAGTGCGATAGCCGCAATGGCATAAACGCCCATCAATGGGAAGCCCACCACCATAGTAGCGAGCAGCACACCTATTCTTATATATTTGTTTGTCAGGCTGCGATATAGCCACACCAGCGCCATGGTTGCCGTAACCGCTATTACGGTTGAGAATAGTGTGCCATGCAGTTTCAGATAGTATATCCAATAGCCTTGGTTTACTATAGTTGCCACCACAAGGCTTAGAGTCACAAGCGTCAGTGCGGTGTATCGCCACCGCAGGCGAACCGCCTTTCGGGTTACGAAAGCAAGCAACGCCAACCACACGCCAAGCATCAGCACTCCAAGCCATGGCACATACATAAACTGCGTGAAAAAGCTGCCCAAGTATGCAAGCATACCACCCGGTACAACCATCTGTTGGGTAAAGAATAGTTTTGTAAACAAGAACAGGTCAAGTTCCTGCATTCTGAAAAGCACTTCACTTTCAAACGAAAGCAACGCTATGCACACCGCCACAACCATAGCGGCAATCAGCACGATATTGGCAATAGGGCTATTGAGCCACGCAAAGTTGTATTTCCGCATGGCTTTATTTTCTTTCTTATTCTTTTTGCTCATTATCCTTGTCTAAGTCAAAAATGATTAGGTTTACGGCTTATTGGTAGTTTGCCGTTATTGCGGTGCAAAAGTATTAAAAAAGACGCACTCTTACAAATAACTCTCTGAAAAACTTGATTTACGTTTAATCAGAAGACAAGGAGATAACATCTAACGATATGACATCAGATTTTGAATAAATTGATAAATTCTTCTTTAAGCACCCAAAGGGAATATCCTCTTGCGGGAGCAGATAGAGTCGCACGACCATCAGACGTTACTCTGATAGCGTTTGTGGGTTGTAGCAAATTAACAAGTACCTTACCAGACCAGTCACTGAAATCCTTGGCATTTACATTGACGGTAATGGACATCGTATGTGTGTCGTCATTGTTTAATACGATTATGCCGCCGTCTTTTTTGCCATTGCCTTGCCTACGAGCAACATAAAGGTGGCGATTAAAAGATGTGTCGGGGAGATTTTCATTCAACACGGTTATAGTGCCGCCTAAATAGTGGCGACGGAAAGATATAAGTTGACGTATTTGCGTCTGCAATTCCTTAGGAGCGACTACTGTAAATGAGTCATTCTCAACATCAAACTGTGGAACAGCGTAAAAGTGTGGATAAAACAAGCACGGCACACCTTCATGCGTCAGAATGTATGCGTATGCCATAGAGAAGTCGCGAGTAACCCATTTGTCATGTTCTTTTCCCGTATCATGGTTTTCAACAAACGTTACGATATTATTGCTTGGCAAAGAATGATTATTTGCATTGCGTATCATTCCAGCATGAAACAACGTTGACATATCGAATTCATCTCCTGGTTTGTTGCACATCTCTGTAAGTGTAAACTTCAATGGAAAGTCAAAAGCGCAAACATTTACATTCCCACTATTTACACTATCCACCCACTCTTTTATGTACTTGCCGTCATCTGCCCAATATTCACAAACAATGAATGGTTGCTTGCCATTCTGTAAAGGTAAGCCTTTCACCCATTTGCTTACAAACTCAGGTTGTAGTCCTCTTACGAAATCAAGACGGAAGCCATCAAAACCAATTGTGCCTTTCAGCCATTTGCCCCAATCGCAAAGTCGCTGCCGCACTTCTTCGTCATATGTGTTTATGTCATTACCAAAGAATTTGGTATTAGGACGCATCACGTTATCAGCATAATCAGTTAAAGAATCATCAACTGATGAAGGGTGAAAATGATTGTAATGCCATTCATAATTTGGTTCGCCTTTGCCTGTATGCTTTGGAAAAGAAAGATGCGTACGAGTGTGGGCTACCGAGTCTGTCCAACGTATTTCATTTTCCGGATATGGTTCATGTTTACCAGCCTTAATGTATGCGGTTACGGCAGGGTTAGCCTCAAAGTTTTCATCTCCGCCATATAAATGATTAAGAACGACATCGCTATAAACATTCATGTAAGGTGGCTCGTGCATCACACTTATCATTTGTTCAAGTTCCGCTCTACTGCCATAGCGAGTTTCTATTGTTCCTTTCTGTTCATAATTTCCGAGGTCATAGTGGTCATATATACCATATCCACTATCATATATTCCCCAATTACCTTTTGCTGGTATTGGTGTCCACAAACTACGTATTCCCGCATTTTTCAAATCTGGTGCAATCTCGCACAGATGATTCCACCAAGAGCCATCTTTTGCATTGTCATCAACAGGGACGTCCCAATAAAAAGCCTGCATCATGACATCGTCAAGCGAAGCCGAGTCTATTGCTTTGCGAGTACAGCCCACAAATGAGGCTACACATAGGATTATAACCAAACTTTTTCGCATGTTACCCATAAGAAAGGATAAAAAAAGAGGACTGTCAGTAAAGTCCAACAGTCCTCTACATAACTTAAATTCTTGGTTTGAACTATTTTGCTGTTATAGTAGCCTTGTTATTGACAGCGTCAAGTACAATAGTATATGTACCCGCACTGACGTGGATATTTGCACCATCTTGGGTTAAAGCAGTCAAACTGCCACCAAGGTTGATCGTCCATGAGGCATCCCAACGGAACTTAATATCGCCATCGCTGACAGTAATAACCTTTGACCATGTCTTTGAGTCTGGGTCGTAGTCCATAACCTGACCTTTATCCCAACCTCCGGCCGTTGCGTCGCCAATTACTTCCCAACCTGTCTTAGAGAGTGAAGCGACCATCTTCTTTGTATCGGCTGTAATCTTGTAGTAACCATTATCAGTAATCTTAATGTTATCACCATTACCTATTACGAAGTCACCCTTGGTTTTAGCCTCGTTCCAAACAATGTCACCTACGATGCCTATCCAAGAACCAGCATCATAAAGCTTGAACTCTGTTCCAGCAGCAAAGTAATAAGCGCCTGAGTACTTAAAGTCACGAGCCTCAGAGGTCAACTTATATACATTATCAGCTTCTGGTCCCCAGCCTTGGTAAGAACCAGGCAAAGTAAGGTATGAGCTTGACAATTCTATAGAGGTCTGTTCCATTGAATAAGTGTACTTGCCAGCATGAGTCAGATCAAGCGTTACGATATAGGCACTGTCTGCTGGTACTCTAATGTTTGCACCATTTCTAACAAGTCCGTTAGATGTTGTGCCATCACCACCATAGTTTATGTCCCAACCTTTATTTGCACGGAACTTCAGTTCTTTTGCCGTCAAAGATGTGACCGCTGTCCAAAGGCGAGTGTCTTCATCATACTCCATCAAGACGTCATCACTCCAACCTCCAGAAGTAGCATCGCCAATAAGACCCCACTTGTCACATGCCACAGAATTGCTAACAGAGCCATCTGCAGCAAGCGTCAACTCTACGAAGCCCTTGGTTTCGTCTGTTATACTCAAATCTTTTGCCAACACTTTATTAACATTCTTACCATCAAGAATAGCATAAGTAGTAGCACCGTCAAACTTAACATAACCGTTATATACACCGTCACTGTCAGGGTCGCCTATCAAATAAGCTGTGGTATAGTCCCAGTTTGGATAGCCTACCGCAACGTATGCGTATGGCCAATCAATATTGTCAACGTTCGGGTCGTAAGGAGACGCACTGAACTCCACTGTGTTGGCTGCATCACTTTCAAATGAATTGAAAGCAGTTGATTTCAGCGATACTGTGAAATCATAAGACTGACCAGGATATGCTCCAATCTTTGCCAAAATTGCGTTCATCTCACCATTGGTAAGAGATAGTTTTGTATCATGCGTTTCTCCGATAACAGCACTCTTATTGGTGCTTTTATTGGTTAACGTCACTTCATAATTCACGATTGCACCTGTTCCGTAGTTCGCCTTTTCCCACGAAATCTCAGGGAATTGCTCAGACGCATTATCCTTTGTGATGTTTATGTTTGCAGGACTGACAGCATTTAGAGTTGCCGCCTGTCTCAGTTGCAACACAGGATCGGTGGTGTCATCGGCACAAGACAACAGTCCGCACACGATGCAGATGCTACTGATATATTTATATATATTTTTTGTAATCATAATTTCAAACTCTTAAAATCCTTATTATTTATATCCTTCATTCTGCTCCAGATTTTAATTTGAACCAATATCATCTGAAGGCAATGGATAAACGGCATAGAAGCTGCTAACGTCCTTACCGTTTGCCACTCCACCTTTCCAAGGCCAGTTATAACCGCTGGTGTATTTGCCAAAACGTACAAGGTCGGTACGACGCTGTCCTTCAAAGAACAGTTCACGGCCACGCTCATCAAGCATGAAGTTGAGCGTAAATTCACTGTCTGAGATTGGAGCCGCCAACTTGTCTGTATATGCACGCTTGCGAAGGTCATTCAGGTAGCCTAATGCCTCTGCTTTTGTTGCGCCTTCTCCACCACGCAGCACAGCCTCAGCCAAATTCAGATATATTTCGCCCAAACGGAACAATGGGAAATCAGTCCATGCCTCAGTGCTGGCTGGTTTTGAACCATCCTTGTTTACATTATAGAACTTTGTTACAGGTATACCATTGTTCTTAAAGTCAACTTCGCTCGTGATTTCAATGTTTGTCGTAGCGTCTGTGCGAAGCATCTGACGACGGCAGTCCTTATCCATTTCGTTTTCACGGGTAAACATATTGTAGAGAGTTGACTTTGCACGAACACCCTGCCATGCTCCTTTGGCATTGGTTTCCTCTTGAAATTCTGACGAGCCCCAACAAAGCAATGCGGTCATACCACCCCACGTCATGGTCTCTTCGCCCTCATAGCGACAAGGAAGAATCATTTCCTTTGAGTGGTCATTGTCTGCCTTGAACATATCACCATAGTTTGGCTCCAACTGATAACCTGCGTTAATAACCTTTTTTGAATAAGTGATGCAGTCAGTATAACGCTTTTCGCCAACGTATGTTTCAGCATTTAAGTAAAGGCGAGAAAGAGCAGCCCACATGGCAGCCTTGTTGGCATGACCATAATCATCGCTCCAACCTACAACAGGATCGGCAAGACCTTCCTCACAAGCCTTCATCTCGCTTTCAATATACTTAAAGAGTTCAGCTGCTTTAATCTGATGTGGACGGACGCTACCAATAGGACTGTTTTCATCAACGAAAGGAACGTTGCGATATAAATCCAGTGCATACTGATACATCAACGCACGCATGAAACGAGCCTCAGCGCGATACTGCGCCACCTTTGTTTTCACCTCTTCTGAACAATTTCGCGCAGACAATTTGTCATCTGTAGTTTCACGAAGGAATGCATTGGCAAGATTAATCTGGTAAAACAGACGATAGTAAGAGCCTTTCACCCATGGTGATGATGACGCCCATGTCAAATGGTTAAACTCAGGAATACCAGGGTCGTCCCAACAGCAATGAGCCATATCAGAAGCCAGTTCCTGCATATTCCATAGTACACGAATAAACGAAGCCTGTGAACCACCGTCAATACCAACGACGTCTTGTTCATCATCTCCACCCTTGTTGCCACCTATTACTAAGCCGGCATAAATTTTGGCAAGGTTCTGCTCATAAGAGTCTATTTTGCTTCCAAAAACAACTTTTGAAACCAAGTCATCCTTGTCAATAGGCTCGGTGTTCAAGTCGTCAGTACATGACGTCATGCCCAGCACCATTCCGACAAGAGTTGCCGACAATATATATTTTAACTTATTATTTTTCATAATTATTACCGAGTTTAAAGATTTAGACTTACACCTAACATGAACGAGCGAGGACGTGGATAAATATTGTTATCTATACCCTCACCACTGATTTCAGGGTCAAGACCGCTGTAATTAGTGATTACAAAAGGATTCTGCACAGTGAAATATACTCGTGCGCTTTGTTGCTCGTTAAACAACTTATTGAATGTATAACCTAAAGTAATGTTATCCATACGTACGAAAGATGCTTTTTGAACATAGTAGCTTGAGCGATACTGTCCTGTACCGAAGTCATGATCCCACGCTGATGTCAAGCGATTTTTCAAGAAACCACTCTGATCATACATTTGAGAACCGTTCCATGCCTCGCGGTTTGACTGCACATTATTATATACATAGTTGCCAATGCTTGCACGAACGGCAAATGACAAGTCCCAATTCTTATAAGCGAGTTGGTTGCTTAAGCCCATATATACGTCAGGAGCGGACTTCTTATATGCAATTAAGTCATCATCGTTAATCTTGTTGTCGCCGTTTTGGTCAACGTATGCGCCCTCAATAGGTTTGCCATTAACGTCATACATCTGTTCAAACACATAGAACGAGTTGTAAGGATGGTTAACTGCGTTAATCTGTATCTTGTAACCAGTTGCACCATCAATACCTCCATGTATTACGCCCTTGTATGAAGGGTCGTCATTGAATGTCAGTTTGGTAATCTCATTCTTGTTGTAAGATACGTTGTAGCTTATTGTCCAGTGCCAGTCCTTAGTGGTTATTGGATGAGCTGTCAATGAAAGTTCAACACCCTTGTTTACAAGCGTTCCAACATTTGTCAAAAGTTCATTGGTAAAGTTTGTACCTGCTGGAGCAGCAACCGTATTCAACAAGTTGTCTGTCTTGCGATAGTAATAATCCAATGTACCTGTTATTTTGTTGTTAAGGAAACCGAAATCAAGTCCAACGTTATATGTAGTAGTTTCCTCCCATTTCAGGTTCTCATCGTATGCCTGAGGTGCTATTAACTGAAATCTTGTGTCACCAAAATAGTAACTAGCACCAGCCTTTGAGTATGAATAACGCGCCATGTAAGGATAGTCACCGTTATTCAGATTTTGCTGACCTGTAACACCATAACCAAGACGAAGTTTCAAGTTAGAAATAGCCTTGACATTTTTCATAAATGCTTCGTCATTGATACGCCAAGCTAATGCTACTGATGGGAACAAACCCCAGCGATTCTTCTTGCTAAAACGTGAAGAACCATCATCACGCAGTGTAAAGGTCAATAAGTAACGGTCGAGCAAAGTATAGTTCATACGACCAAAGAAAGATACGAGATAATTTTCTGTCTTATTCTCTTCCATATCCTTATAGTAAGATGTTCCCTTCTCATTAGCGAACTTCTCTGAATATGGGTATTTTGTCCAGTCTGATTTATAGAAATGCTGCCAAGAATAACCGCCCATTACATCAACATTGTGAATGCCAAACGTTTTGTTGTAATTGAGGTAGAACTCCAAAAGGGTGTTACGCTTCAACTGGTAATATTTCCTATTCTCACCAAATCCAGTCTTATAATTACCCTGACACCATGTCATTGGTGAATTGTCGGTAATTATAACGTCACCTTCGCCCTTAGACACGTCGTAGCCAAGGTTCAAGTTAGCTCTAAGTTCTGGTAGGAAATGGAATTTATAGTCAAACTGTGCGTTTCCGATGCTGCGGTAAAAAGTTGACTTATCACT
>CAZPNJ010000002.1:0-9732 GCA_964587765.1 uncultured Prevotella sp. | reverse complement strand
CTTTGAGTCAAGAATAGACACAGGGTTTGCCAATCCTATATCTACAGGAAGTCCGTTTGCTGCGTTCAGATACATAAAATATCCATTACCGAAATCTGAGCCGTTCATATATACAGGCTGCGTTGGGTCAAACTGTGTTGCCATGCCCACTGCGCCAGTTTCTGCAAAACGGTTAGTATTATATATGCCCTTAACATTCAACTGTACGTTAAGATGTTTATCGAAAAGCTGCGGATTAAGGCTGACAGCACCAGTCAGACGCTGCATGTTTGAAGTTTTGATAATACCATTTTCGTCTGTATAACCTACAGATACGCGATAAGGCATATTGGGTAGTGCGCCAGACACGTTTACGTTGTGGTCGGTGCTTACAGCTGTACGGAACACTTCTTTTTGCCAATCTGTATTAGCCGTACCCAAAGCTAATACCTGAGCACTGCCAGCATCAAACTTAGAGCTAACGAAACGTCTGAATTCGTCTGCGTTCATTACGTCCACTTCGTTTGCACGAGTGCTGATTTTAACGTTGCCGCTATAGCCTACCTTAATCTTGCCGCCTTGTCCCTTCTTTGTAGTAATGATTATGACACCATTACTTGCACGAGAACCGTAGATAGCGGTTGCTGAAGCGTCCTTTAATATCGTAAATGTCTCTATATCGTTAGGGTGTATTGCCGATAGTGGGTTAGCCATACCGTTAATACCGCCATCGTCAACAGGAACACCGTCAATCACAATAAGTGGATTGTTGGAGGCCGACATTGACGAACCGCCACGAATACGAATTGTTGCACCTGCACCAGGCGCACCACCATCAGTGATTACACTGACACCTGCTGCCTGACCAACAAGCATGTCGGTTGCAGAAGTAACTGCACCTTTTACCAGTTTGTCTGCGCCAAGGGCGGTGATGCTACCTGTCAAGTCACTTTTCTTAACTTGACCATAACCAATGACAACAACCTCGTTCAAAAGTTTGTCATCAGACTGTAGAGTAACAACCAAGTTTGGACGGGCTGATACTACCTGAGTTAAGTAACCAATGTAAGAGATTTCAAGGTTAGAGCCTTGAGGAGCATTAAGTGTGAAGTTACCATCTACGTCAGTCACTGCTGCAACCCCAGTTTGTCCTACAACGCGAACACTGGCACCAATGACCTCAAGTCCGGTATCGTCCACCACTTTACCTTTCACCGCAATTTGCTGTGCAAAGGTACCTACCGTGAGCAACAATCCAAGCAGAAGGACCGTAACTCGTTGATACCCCCCCCTGTTACGCAATGTTTTCATTGCCGAACACAAGGAAGTAATTTTAGATTTTACCTGCTTCATGTTTTTTGTTTTAAGTTATTTTTGTTATGATAGTTTTGATTAGGACTAAGTAATTGTACACCTTATTATATATATAAGCGTCACGAGTCGTTATTATTAGCACGTACTGTCTTAGATGCTTAGGCTGTGCAAGTCGTCAAGGCTTAACATGACACTGCAAATTTATAAGTGTTTCACTATTGTCAAACTCTTTTTAACACCATTTCGTAAGTTTTACCCATGCAAACGTTTGTACGTTCAGAAGTTTGTTTAATTTTGCACTTACACGGCAAGGCTTTCGCATTTGCACTAATTTTGCCAAACAGTAAAACTAAATCGCCTGAAAATGACCGATAGAGAACCTATAACAATGAAAGATATTGCCAACGAACTTGGCGTTTCTATTTCAACTGTTTCAAGAGCATTAAATGGCAACACACGCATCAGCGACAACGTTCGTGAACAAATACAAGACTTCGCTCGCAAACATAACTTCACGCCAAACCTGATTGCGGCAAACTTACGAAAAATGCGTGTGCAACCAATAAAAACCATAGGTGTGATTATTCCGCAATTCACGCACTTCTATTTCTCGTCGGTGCTTAGTGGCATCGAAGAGGAGGCTACCGCACGCGGATATACCGTGATGGTGGCGCAGAGCAATGAGAAATATGAGAAAGAGGCAAGAATATGCCAATCGTTTTACGAGCATAAGCTCTGCGGAGTAATTGTTTCGCAGGCTAAAGACACCGTTAACTACAACCACTTTCAAAAACTTATCGACGAGGGTATGCCGCTGGTTTTCTACGACCGCATTTGCACAGGCGTCGACGCAAGTCGTGTGGTGGTTGACGACTATATGGGGGCGTACACCGCCGTTAACCACTTGATTGACACAGGTTGCCGCCGCATAGCGTTTTATGGCATGTCAAAGCAACTTGAAATTCAAAAGAACAGATTTAACGGCTACCACGACGCACTGACCCACAACGGCATTGACATTGACGAGCGATACATCTGCTATGCCGACAATAGGGTTGATGCCGAGGCAATAACGCCCGACATATTAAATATGCCCGACCGTCCTGACGCTTTTTTTGCGATAAACGACGACACAGCTATCGGAATTCTCTATACTGCCAAGCGCATGGGATTCAGAATTCCCGACGACATTTCTATTTGCGGATTCACTAATGGCAATCGCGCCATCGCCTGCGACCCTGCACTGACCACAGTGGAACAGCGTGGCATAGTGGTGGGCGAAGAGGCGGCAAACATTCTCATCGGCAAGGTGGAAGGCAGCATACCTAAAGACAAATGCGAGAAAAGAGTCGTTCGCACAAGGCTCATTGTCAGAGGAACAACCAGATAAGCTGGTTAAGAAGTTAAAAGTAATCAAGAAATTAAAGAAGTTAAATTATATGATAGAAAGACCTGATCTAAAATTTTCAAAATTATGGAATCTGAGTTTCGGATTCTTTGGTGTGCAGATAGCTTACGCTCTGCAGAGTGCAAACATTTCGCGAATATTCGCCACGTTAGGCGCTGACCCGCACAATCTAAGTTACTTTTGGATATTGCCACCACTGATGGGCATGATAGTGCAACCCATTGTCGGCACACTGTCTGACAAGACTTGGATGGGGCGTTTGGGCAGACGTATTCCTTATTTGCTTATTGGCGCTACGCTGGCAGTGCTGGTGATGTGCCTTCTGCCTAACGCTGGCAGTTTGGGGCTAACGGTTTCATCTGCCATGATATTCGGACTTGTGGCACTGATGTTTCTTGACACATCGCTCAATATGGCAATGCAACCGTTCAAGATGCTTGTTGGCGACGAGGTTAACGAGCGCCAGAAGACACTCGCATACTCCATACAAAGTTTCTTCATCAACGCCGGTTCTGTGCTGGGCTTTGTTTTGCCGTTCTTCTTCACCTTCATCGGACTTAGCAACACTGCGCCCGAAGGTGTTGTGCCCGACTCGGTTAAAATGGCGTTTTACATAGGTGCGGCAATACTTATCATCTGCGTAATCTATTCAGTGGTTATGGTTCGTGAGATGCCACCGAAGGAATATGAGAAGTATCACCCAATAGAGAACAAACAGGAGGAAGACTCTGCCAACTGGATTACACTATTGAAAAACGCACCACAAACATTCTGGCGCGTAGGACTGGTGCAGTTCTTTTGTTGGGCAGCGTTCCTGTATATGTGGAACTATACCACTGGCGCCGTAGCAGAAACCGTTTGGGGCACAACCGACACCACAACCAGAGAGTTTCAAGACGCTGGCGACTGGGTGGGCATTTTGTTTGCCATTCAGGCTATGGGCAGCGTGGTTTGGGCTATATTGTTGCCCAAGATGGGTAGTAAAAAGTTTGCTTATTCCATTAGCCTTATTCTTGGCGGCATAGGCTTTGCACTAATACCATTCGTTGCCGACAAATACCTGATGGCAATACCATTCCTGCTCATCGGTTGCGCATGGGCAGCAATGATGGCAATGCCGTTTACCTTCGTAACAAACGCACTGGAGGGTTACGGACACATGGGCACTTATCTCGGACTATTCAACTGCACCATCTGTCTGCCACAGATTATCGCAGCCGCAACAGGTGGCTTAGCGTTCAGCCTTCTCGGTTCGCACCAAAGCACAATGATGATTGCCGCAGGCGTCAGCCTCGTTGCAGGTGGACTGTGCGTTAAACTTATCCACGACAAGCGATAACCTTATCCCACAACACTTCTACCCCACCACACATCTCAATGAGAGAATGTGGTGGGGTTTATTTATGCAAACAGATGAATTTATAATTCAAACCGACGATTTAACATTCTAAGAGTTTTATAAGGTCGAACAAAATCAATAATAAAGGCTATCAAAAATAGAATGAGAGTAAGTTTTGAAAAATGAGAGTTATTTTGGGGAGAAGTAGAAGTGCATAATAAATTGTATTTTATATCTTTGTGAAATAATATATGCTATTTGTTACATACAGGTTTTGTAGCAGATGCACAAATTCTGAATGAAGAGATAGTTAACAATACATGAGTAATAATAAAAAAAAATATAAAAATATGAGAAATTCTACTTTACATGAAATACGTCGCACACTGACGGCGATGTTTATGTGTTTGTCTGCCATCATAACAAACGCCCAAGTAGCACCACGCTTTTCGTTCGACACCTCCATCGAGGGGCAAACAACTGTAACCATAACGTGCGCCGACAAGACGGCGAAACTCTACTATAGCACTGGGTCTGAGACGAATATAGGTATGAGAACAAACCTTTACAGCACGTGGGGAGAATATACTGACCCACTCGTGTTCACCTGTCCCGATACGCTTTACGCTTATGCGGTGTATGGTGACAATTTCAAGACAGTGAAAAGTAACATAACCAACGTGGTCATTAACAATTGTAAAGCATGGTTAGACATCTTTGGACTATTCACTGGCAACGAGTCTGCGCTCAGCGACGAGGGGTTTAAGGTAACGTCAACAACACAATCCACCAATTGGATAACCTCTGCAGTAAACCTTACCGCAATAGGTACAGAATATGACAATAGAGACGACACGATTTTCTATGCCACACCTATGGACGCCGACCGTTACGGCAAAGCCTATGACAATGCACTGAAACTGGGCGAAGGCACCAAGGCCGATGCCTCCCTCATAACTAATATTTGGAAATATGCTGGACCTTTTGACGTAAAGGTATTCGCCTGTGTACCTGAGGGCGAATTGGTGGTGCAGGTTTCCAAAAACAAGACTGATTGGACTGACCTTGGCGACGTGATGACCTCAGGCGACCAAATGCTGCATAAGTTCATGCGTAGATATGATGGATATAACGAAATGTACATTAGAGTGACGCAAAAGACCGCTGCACCAGGCGCTAAGATTTACACCGTACAAATCTGCAACGAGGGCGAATTAACACAAAATCTGTTGCGCAACACTTGGCAGCCAGCATACGACACATACAGCGAGGGCACAGCCACCACACCAGCGGCTCCCGAAATAGTAGAGTATCATGCTTATAATAACACCGAAGGGTATGGCGGAATATCATTCAAGGTAGATGGTTCTAACAGCGTAGGGCAACCACTGGCCGACAATAAACTGTACTACAAACTATGGAGCGATATAAACGGCACACTGTCACCTATAGTTTTCAATAGCACAAATTCTCCTTTTACGAAAGATACGGAAGAGATACCTCTCAACTACACCGACAAAAACATGATATGGCACTACAATAAATTAGGGACGAATGTGGTATTTTTTATATCTGGCACGTCAACAACTTATACTCGCGTAGGTGTTCAGACTATTTATAAAGGTGGTGGCGAGAGCCGTGCGAGTGAAATCACTTGGAGCACCCCTACAGGTATTAACAACATTACGGCAAATGATGTAAACTCCGATGCCATATACAACTTGCAAGGAGTGCGCCTCAAGACTCCTCAGAAAGGCATAAACATAATTGGCGGTAAGAAGATACTAAAGTAGAATGGAAATTAGTGGTTCGTCCCAACACATCACTTTCCCCAATGCGCCAGCTCACAAGTATGTTTATTGTACATAGTTGAAAACAGCCCCTAAACTCAAAATTGGGGAAAGCGTGCTTTATTGTGATGAATAAATATGCAAAACGGACGAATTTAACATTTTAAACTGTATATTTTATACGCACACTTGAGTATATATATAATATATAATGTGGGAAGTGAACTTGCTTATGGCTCACAGAGGGCTTCGCAAACTTTGTTTTGGAAGGCCTTGCCGTTTTTGCCGTGCATCACGCCTTGATTTATGATGCAGAAACAAAGTTGGTGGCCGTTGGCGGCTTTGCAGTAGCCAGCAAGTGAGCTGATGCCAGTGAGCGGTCCCGTTTTTGCGTGAACGTTGCCCTGCGTAAATGCTCCACGCATACGCTTTTTCAGAGTGCCGTCAACGCCAGCTATGGGCAGGGCAGGGTATATGTGGTTATAGATGTTGCCGTTTTTGTAGGCATACTTCAGGAAGTTGACGATTAGCTCTGCCGACACATAATTATATAGCGATAGTCCTGAGCCGTCGGCTATTCTATAGTGTGAGGGGTCAAGCCCCATCTTGCGTATCTTTGCCTGTATCACTTTCTTTGCGTCAGTAGCAGTGGCTGGTCGATTGCCTTTACTTGCAGCCAACTGATAGAACATTGACTCGGCGTAAAGGTTGTCGCTCTCTTTCAGCATACGCATTAGTATTTGGTCAAACGAGTGAAAGCGCTCGGCTATGCAGTATGCCGTGTCGGGCTTGTCGTTGTTGCCGATGAATGCGTTTACGACTACTCCACCCTCGCGCAGCTCCTCGCTGAAGCGCTGCATGAAGTTGTTTTTGCGACTTATAAGCAGTGGTGACAATTCGGGGTTGTTATCGTCCCAGCACCAACCTTCGCCCAGCAGATTGCGGTCTTTCATACTCAGGTCGGCATAAAGATGTCCGCGAATAGTGTCTATGCCCATTTTGTTGAGCGTTTCAACGAATGCGTGCATATCGTCGCCGTTGAAACGAGGGTCGAAACCGCCCACGCAATATACGTCTCCAACAAGTGTGCTGCTGTCAATGCGCCCTGTATAACACAGTTGAGTCTTGAATTTATAGTCGCCACCAAGCTTGTCAATGGCTGTAATGGCAGTTATGACCTTCATTGTTGAGGCTGGTCGCATGAGCCACTTATCGTTGTGTGCAAAAATGGCAGAGTCGGCAGTGAGGTCGTATATGAGCATACCCAGTTGCGAGGTCTTGAACATGTTGCTTTCGAGCAGACGGGTTATCTTGCTTTGAGCGTTCTGAGGCCAGGGCAGTGCGAGGGTGTCGTGCGCAATACTGTCGAGCATGGCAGAGTCGGCTTCCTCATCTTTGTCTTGAATTTCAATAATTGTTTCGCCGTCGGTTTGCGCCAAAGCGGGTATAAACCAGAGGCATAATATAATAAGGTGTGATATTTTCTGTAGAATAAGTTTCTTCACTTGTTAATCCTTTTTTCTAATTCTTCAATAAAGGCGTCTTCGTTTTGCGGTTGCACCCCAACAAACTTGCCAGCGCCATATTCAATAAGCCAGTATTTTGAAAGTCCCCATGTGCCGTTCATCTTGTGATAGTTTTTGATGTCGGCTATCTTTATAACTTTTTTGAACGACAGACGCCCGCGGTCAATTATCAGCCATTCGCCGTCAGCGTCGCTTTCAAATTTGTATTCTGTATGAAGCACCCTTTCAATCATTCCCACCGTAACGAGCATAACAGCTACGCCCACCAGCCCCTGCTTTATCCAGAACAGATAAAACACCAATGCCGTGGCGACAGCTATGGCGCCCTTTGAAACAAGTGTAAATCGCTGATGAAAAGTCTTGTTCATAAATGACTTAAAACTAAAATGTAGTGCAAAGGTAACAAGAAATTTTGGGGTTAAAGATAAAATAATTGCAAAATAATTTGGAGGATAAGGAGAAAAGTATATACCTTTGCGGTGTACTACTTAACTCATACACCATCACTCAAAGAGTAAAAATGCTCTCTAAGGCGTGTGGTAAAGGGTACGCGAGAGATTTGAATATTAACAGTTAAATAAAAAAACAATGATTGAGATTAATGAATTAAACTTCTCTTACTCGGGTAGAGGCCGACAGCTGTACCAGAGTTTGAGCCTAAACATCGCAGAAAATGGTGTTTATGGATTATTAGGACTTAACGGCGAGGGCAAAACTACGCTGTTAAGCCTAATGTGTGGATTACTTCGCCCAAAAACGGGTAGTGTGAAGTTAGATGGCAAAGAAGCCTTTCAGGGTGGCGTGGAATTGCTGAGAAACATTTTCTTCGTACCTGATGACGGCTACATGCCTTACAGCACGGCGGCTCAAGCAGCCTCGTTTATGAGAGATTTTTACCCAACTTTCAATGGCGAATTTTTTGCTGACTGCTTGACTGCCTTTGCTGTTCCGCAAGAGAACAAGCTCAATGCCATGAGCCTTGGTCAGCGCAAGAAGGTGCTGGTTTCGCTGGCACTGGCAGCACAGACCAAGTACCTGCTTATGGACGAACCAACCAACGGTCTTGACATTCCCTCAAAGACAATCTTCCGCCAGTTGGTTGCCAAGTATGTAAACGAGGACAGCCTTGTGCTGATTTCAACTCACCAGGTGCATGACGTAGAGAATTTGCTCGACCACATTCTCATACTTCACCACGGGGTAATGCAGTGCGAGGCAACTATTGGCGAGCTTACTGACAAGTATGCCTTCAGCATAGAGCAGACAAACGCCCAAAGTGCCGATGTGCTTTATTCAGAGCCAATGCCAATGGGCAACGCTGTTATGCGTCGTCGCACGGCTGACATGCCAGAGACTGACATAAATCTTGAACTATTCTTTAACGCTGTGGTAAATGGCAAACTTAACTAAACAACACAAGAAAATGAAAAAGCTATTATTTATAATATGTGTATCGCTGATGACGATTAGCCTTTCTTCATGCTTCGTAAAAGTAGAGGAAGCTTATGGCAAAAAGGATTCTATTGAATACAATAACGTGAAGCCGTTTGAACGCATTGATGTATATGGCTATTGTATTGTTCGCTATTACAACGACAGCACCTATCACATAAAAGTGGTAAAGCCCAGCAAGTACAGTTTTGAATATAAGGTGTCAGAGAAAGATGGAATTTTGACGATAAACTCTTGTCGCAATGGTAACAGCGAAAAAGACGGTCACCGATATACAAGTTTTGGTGCAAATGATTTTGACCGTGTTGTAGTTGATATATACTCTCCTCGCCTGTCATATGTAGCAATGAACGGCAATGGCAGTTTTTGGGCAGATAATGTAACTACTGATTCACTGATTACCATACTTGAGGGTAATGGAACCATAAATTTCTGCAACTTGCAATGCAAAAAGTTAGACGCTAAACTCAGTGGCAATGGCTGCTTGTCTTTTGATAAAGTAAAGAGCGCAAAGACAGCCCTTGAACTTGGTGGCAATGGTACTATAAGCGGTAACTTCACAGATGGTGGCGACTTGCTGGTTGATCTCAATGGTAACGGCTCTATCTCTGTTGGCGGCAATGTAAATACGTATCAGGCTAATAAGTCGGGCAATTGCGGCATATATAGAGACGACCTGAAAGTACGCAGTGAACAAGCAAAATAATAACACAAAAACGAAACAATAATATGGAGACAACTATATCAAATAACTTTTGGCGCCTTGCCAAGTGGAACTTCTTGTTTAATCTTGGCTCAATAAAGAGAAATTACCTTATACTTACAGCCATAATGGTGGGTTTCTTAATGCTGATTAACCAGCTCTCGTTGGTGACCGATGAAGGTCGTCGCGAAACATTTGCCCCATTCTTCTTTATGGTACTG
>CAZPNJ010000001.1:18705-26969 GCA_964587765.1 uncultured Prevotella sp. | reverse complement strand
CTGTATTCCTGATAAGATAAAGAACTATTGGACAACAACATGGAACTGGGGCGAAGACGAAATCATGGACCCTCAGGACAACTGGCAGATGATTAACCAAGTTGACCTTGGTAACTTCTGGGCATGGCAGGCAGGACGCATGGGACAGCCAGGCCAGTGGCTTGACAAACCAGATACCGACCCAACGTCTGACAATAAGTTCAACCATGCCTTGTGGCCACACGCATTCTATTGCATTCGCAAGTGTAATGTAGGTCTTGAGAACTTTGACAAGATGACAGCCGCTACAGAAGAGGAAAGAAACTTCATTAAGGGTCAGCTTTACTTCTTCCGTGCTTGGTGGCACTTTGAGGTTATGCAGTATCTTGGTGGTCTGCCATATAGCGACCATGCTTATACTGCAAAAGAAGCTCTAAGATACCCACGTCTTTCTTTCCAAGAGTGTGCCGACAGCTGCGCTAAAGACCTTAGAAGAGCAGCCGACCTGTTGCCTATCAACTGGGACGAAACCACCGTTGGTGCAAAGACAAAGGGTAAGAACGACATTCGCGTAACAAAGATTGCCGCTCTTGGTTACCTTGGCAAGGTTTATCTATGGGCAGGTAGCCCTCTTATGGTAAACGGTGCTCATTTAGGTGGAGACCTTACTTATAATTATGATAAGGAGTATTGCAAGAAGGCAGCTGAAGCATTTGGCGAACTGTTAGGCCTTGTTGAAAGCGGTCAGACACAATACGCTCTCGCTGAATATAAGTATAAGGACATTTACAACCACGTAAAGGCTACTGACGCTAAGACTTGTTTCAGCGACATCTTCTATACTACAGGGCAGAACTGGCTTATGCCTGGTACTTGCGAGGCTATATTCCGTGGTCCATCACCTGACTACAATGGTACAAACTGGGGCTCATCAAAGACTTTCGGTCCTGGTCAGGACAATGTAGTAGAGAGTGGTGTAACACGCTCACCGACGGCTAACTATATCAACTATGCTTATGGTATGGCTAACGGACTGCCTATCACAGACCCTGAGTCAGGTTTCGACCCAACTCACCCATTCAAGAACCGTGACCCACGTTTCTATCACGACATCGTATTTGACGGATTCAAGTATGTAAACTCTGCTATGCCACAGAACATGGAAAAGTATCGCTACTGCGAACTCTTCACTGATGGTAACTTGCGTGACCCACAGCAGGGTAGCCGCACGGGTTATTTCTATCAGAAACTCTGTCCACACACCGCTAATAAATATGACGGTGTTTATAACTGGTCTGGTTCACTTCACATTTACTTGCCATATATGCGCTTAGGCGATATATATACAATGTATGCAGAGGCTTGTGCCGCTGTTGGTGGCGCTACTTATAAGGCTGCTAACTTCACTAAGACTGCAGAAGACGCTATCAACACTCTGCGCGACAGAGTAGGTGAAGGCCACGTTGCAGCTAAGTATGTAGCAGACAATAAGAAGTTTATGGACGAAGTTCGCCGTGAACGTGCCGCAGAATTGGCATTCGAGGGATTCCGTTTCAACGATTTGCAGCGCTGGTTGCTTCTTACAGAAAAGCCTTACACAGTGAAGACTTCACAAGAGTTCACCCGTGTAACTCCAAAGAGCTATCTTGAAGATGGCAACGACCCTGCTGACATTGAGGTTTCAGGTTGGAGCGAAAAGAACATACTGACACGTCCTTTCAGTGAAAAACACTATTGGTTCCCACTGAAAATCAACGATGTGTCAATATATAAAGGTTTTGACCAGAATCCAGGATGGTAATCCAATGTAAAAAGAAACAATGAAATAACTAAATTATGAATTCATTAAAAAACAATATATTATATGCCCTTACGGGAATGTTGATTGTTGGTGAGCCATTGTCTGCGCAGACACCTGATTCACTGAAGACAGTTAATGTTCTTTTCCAAAAGAAGAGCGCAGATGATTTGCTCGGGGGCGTTTCTGTGTTAGATTATAAATCTCTCATGGATAAAAACCACAACACATATAGCTTGGACAATATGCAGGGCTATATTGGTGGTTTCAATGGTAACAGTCCATGGGGTTCAGGAGCTTATCTTATGGTTGTTGATGGTGTGCCACGCGACGCTAACAACATACTTCCTGAGGAAATAGACCAGATTACATTCTTGAAGAGCGCTGCAGCCGTAGTACTGTATGGCAGCCGTGCGCAGAAGGGTGCTGTCCTTGTTACTACAAAGCGTGGTAAGGAAGGTCCAATGAAGATTGCCGCAAGTGGCGACGTTAGTCTGTATGCCGCTAAGAGATATCCTAAGTATCTTGGCTCTGCCGAGTATATGACGCTGTATAACGAAGCTCGTGTAAACGACGGTCTTGACAAACTGTACAGCGACGATGATATTTATAACTATTCAACAGGCGAGAACCCTTACCGCTATCCAAACCTCGACTTCTATAGCTCAGACTATATTCGCAAGACTTATCTTCGTGAGGCAGCTGACGTAGAAATCACTGGTGGTGGTTCTAAGGCTCAGTATTATGCAAATGTCGGTTTCTATCATGCCGGCGATGTGTTTAAGTTTGGAAAAGCTAAAGACAATGGCATAACACGTTTGAACTTCCGTGGTAACGTTGACATCAACGTCAGCTCTACAATTAGGGCTTTCACTCGTGCCAACGTAACATTCTACGATTCAGAGACAGCTAACGGTACGGGCGATTTCTGGAGAGAGGCAGCAACAATGCGTCCTAACAGAATTAACCCACTTATTCCTGTAAGCTACCTGTATGATGGCAACAGCGATATGATGGCTGAGATGGAGAACTCTCATAACATCTATAATGGCTGTTTCCTGAATGGTACTACTATTGACCAGACTAACGCTATTGCTGATATGTATGCAGCTGGTCACGGTAAGTGGACAAGCCGTCAGTTCCAGTTTGACGCTGGTTTCAACATTGACTTGGCAAGCGTTACAAAAGGCTTGAGTTTCTCTAACCAGTTCTCTGTTGACTACGCTACTTCTTACAGCACTTCTTATAACAACAAGTATGCCACATATACCCCGACATGGTCAAACATAAACGGTGGCGATATGATTACGGCGCTAAATAAAATAGGTAAGGACGAGAAGAGTGGTAACCAGAACGTAAGCGGTAGCGCAAACCGTCAGACCATTCTTTACTCTGCACAGTTTGACTATGAGCGCACATTTGGTGGAGTTCACAATCTGAACGCTACACTTGTTGGTGCAGGTCACCAGATTTCAACCGCTGGAACATATCACAAGACCAGCAGCGTAAACCTTGGTTTGCAGGTTGACTACAACTTCGCAAAGAAGTATTACGTTCAGTTGGGTGGCGCTTTGATTCACTCTGCAAAACTTGCTCCGGGTCACCGTAACGGTTTCTCTCCATCAGCTACTCTTGGTTGGAAGCTGAAGAACGAGTCTTTCCTGAAAGACGTTGATGCCGTAGATGAGTTGACACTCAGCGCATCAATGAGCAACATCAAGAGTGATATAGACATCAGCGACTTTTATATGTATGCCGCTAACTATGACCAGAGTAATGGTGCATGGTGGGGCTGGCGCGATGGTGTTGCTGAGCACTCTACAAACTCTAAGTTAGGTGCTAACCCTAACCTCACATTCATTGAGCGTAAGGAATTCACCGCTACATTGAAGGGTTCTTTCTTCAACAGAATGTTGCAGGCAGAAGTAACATTCTTCAATGACAAGTATGATGGTGGCATCATCAAGCCAACAATTCTTCTTCCTAACTATTTCTCAACCTACTATCCAGAGGCTTCGTTCGTTTACAACATGAACTACAACAAAGATACTCGTCAGGGTATTGACTTCAGTGTAAACGTAAACAAGAAGTTTGGTGAGGTTGACTTGAGCCTTGGTGTAAACGGTTTGTACTATAACACAAAGGCTAATCGCCGCAGCGAAAACTATGCTGACGCTTATCAGAATCGTGCAGGCAAGCCATTGGACGCTATCTGGGGTTTGAAGAGCGCTGGTTTCTATAAGGACCAGGCTGACATCGACAACTCTCCAAAGTCTTCTTTCGGCGAGGTTAAGCCAGGCGACATCAAGTATGTTGACCAGAACGGAGATAACGTTATCGACTCAAAAGACGAGGTTAAACTCGGTAAAGGTGGCTGGTATGGCGCTCCTTTCACTCTCGGTATGAACTTCACCGCAAAGTATAAGAACTTCACACTTTTCGTACTCTGTGCAGGTGGCTGGGGCGCTAAGGGCTTCAAGAACAGTTCTTACTATTGGGTATATGGCGACGGAAAGTATTCAGAGGTTGTTCGTGACAGATGGACACCAGCAACAGCTGAGACAGCTACATTCCCACGTCTTACCACAAAGAGCGGCGACAACAACTTCCGCAACTCTGATTTCTGGCTGTATAGCACCGACCGCTTTGACTTGGCTAAGGTTCAACTCACCTATGACATGCCAAAGGAATGGTTTAGCAACTACGTAGTAAAGGGCGTTTCTTTGTTCTTGAACGGCAACAGCCTGCTTACATTCTCTGGCAACCGCAAGGTTATGGAGATGGCTATCGGTAGCGCACCTAACTACAGAAACTATACTCTCGGTGTAAAAGTTAACTTCTAAATTAATAGTGAAATCATTATGAAGAATATATTTAAAAATATAATTCCTTTGTGTGGTTGCTCTTTAGGCGCTCTGCTCATGTTCTCGTCTTGCGACGACTTGTTTGAGCCGGCAATGGAGAATATCCGTGACCTGAGTGCCATGGACGCAGAGCCATCATACGCACAGGGCTTTTTGGCAAATGCTTATATTCTGTTGCCATACGAGTCAAGTCCAAACAGCGACTTGGCAACTGACGATGCCGTAAGCAACGATAACAACAATAACTTCCTGAAGATGGCTACCGGTACATGGACAGCCACCAATAACCCCATATCTCAGTGGCAGGCTCGCAGAAATGCGATTCTTTACACTAACATCTTCCTGAGCCATGTTGATAATGTACAATGGGCAAAGGACGAAAAGGTTAGAGCCATGTTTACAGACAGATTCAAGGGCGAAGCATACGCTTTGCGCGCTTTGCAGTTGTTCTATCTGTTGAGAGCTCACGCTGGTTACGATGCTGAGGGCAATCTTTTAGGTGTGCCAATCGTAACGGAGCCGGAGTCTTCAACCAGCAACTTCAACATTCCCCGTAACTCTTTCAAGGATTGTATTGACTGCATCAAGGCTGACGCTAAGCGCGCTATCGCATTGCTGCCAACCGACTACGGAGACGTAAGCACTGTACCTACGAAGTACAGTCAGATGGGTGTTACCTTCGCAAGTGAATATAACCGCGTGTGTGGTGACGTTGCTAAGGGGCGTATCTCTGGACGTATTGTAGAGGCTATTCTCGCTCAGGTAGAACTATTCGCCGCAAGCCCTGCTTATAGCGCAGGTTCAGGCGTTACTTATGAAGAGGCTGCCAACAGTGCCGCTGTAGTTCTTGACAGAATTGGTGGCGTGACAGGTCTTGACCCCAAGGGTGCTACATGGTTCAGCGACGCTACAGCTATCGCTAACCTCGCTAACGGTGACAACCAGCCTGAGGTAATCTGGCGTGGTGGCATCGACGACAGCTACGGTTTGGAAGAGAACAACTTCCCTCCATCATTGTATGGAAAGGGTCGTGTAAATCCTACACAAAACTTGGTTGACGCATTCCCTGCACTGAACGGCTATCCTATCACAGATGCTCAGAGCGATTACGATGTTGCTAACCCATACGAGAACCGTGACCCACGTTTGGCTGCATATATTGTAGTAAACGGTAGCAAGCAGGGCTCTAACAATAAGGAGATTATCACTGCTTCATACGGCGACAACAACGATGCTATCAACAAGGAGAACGGCTATAGTACCCGCACCGGTTACTATCTGAGAAAACTTATGAGAAGCGACTGTAACCCTGACCCTAACTACAAGACAAAGCAGAAGCACGTGTTCCCACGTATTCGCTACACAGAGATATTCCTTGACTATGCCGAGGCTGCTAACGAGGCTTGGGGACCAACAGGTAAGGGTACACACTCTTACAGCGCATACGATGTAATTAAGGCTATCCGCCATCGTGCAGGCATCGGCATTGCCAACGGCGATGCTTATCTTGAAAGCATAAAGGCTAACAAGGATAAGATGCGCGAACTTATTCGCAACGAGCGTCGTCTAGAACTCTGCTTTGAAAACCAGCGTTTCTTTGACCTGCGCAGATGGAAGGTTGACCTGCCTAAACTGAACGAAACAGCTACAGGCGTTAACATTACCAAGGCTGACGATGGTTCACTCGTTTACACAAACGTAAACGTAGAGTCAAGAAAGTATGAGGACTATATGTATTATGGTCCAATCCCATACGAGGAGACTCTGAAGTGGAGCAACCTTGCTCAGAACAAGGGCTGGAAATAACACTGAATATGATATAAAACACTAACAAAAATTATGAATAGTAATATTATAAATAAGTATAAGCTAAAGAGCAAATTTGCCGTGCTGGCAAGTTCGGCAATGTTGCTCGCATCTCCATTGTTCACTTCTTGTGAGAATGCAGATGATGATTTCGCAAACTTTGATTACAGCACTGTTTACTTCTCTCGTCAGTACCCAATAAGCACCGTTGTATTGGGCAACGACGAGGAGGCTGACAACACACTCGACAACAATCACCAGATACAGATTTGGGCTACCATAGGCGGTATGCGCTCTAATGGTGGCAAGACTGTTGTTGACATTGCTGTTGATAACTCTCTGTGTAACAATGTTTATTTCAAGGACGACAAGGCTGTTAATCCAATGCCTGAGACATACTATAAGTTGCTCGACAATAAGATTGTCATGAACGGCAACCTTGAAGCTGGTGTAACCATTCAGCTTACCGACGCTTTCTTTGCAGATGCTGACGCAGTAAACGAAACATACGTTATTCCTGTAAGAATGACCGGCGTTTCTGGTGCTGACTCTATCCTCAGCGGTACTCCTGCACCTCTTGTTGCTTCACCTATTCGTCAGAACTCTGCCGACTGGGCTGTTCTGCCAAAGGATTATATCCTCTACTGCGTGAAGTTTATCAATCCGTGGAGTGGTAACTATCTGCGCCGTGGCGTTGATGTTACGAATGGTGTTACTACTGCTCGCCACAAGGCTCATGTAGAAAACGACCAGGTATTCACTGTTACTACTTCCGGCTATCGCACAGTAAACTTCCCTTACAGCAATGATGTTAACCTGAAGTTGACATTTGCTGAGGACGGTACTTGCACCGTGGTATCTGCTACAGCAGGCGTTACCGCTACAGGTACAGGTAAGTTTGTTGAGAAGTCAGAGAAGAAGGCTTGGGGCAACAAAGACCGCGACGCTATCTATCTTGACTACAGTGTTACCGTTAATGGTGTAACAACAGCGACAAAGGATACTCTCGTTGCTCGCGACCGTAACTATAAAGTTATCAACACTTTCTCTCCAGTTTATAAATAAAGATAATTATGAAACTAAATAAAAACATACTTATGGCTTTGTCAGGCGCATTGATGATTTCATCATGCGCTGACAATGACCCATTGTCTTTTACTGCTGACAAACCGGCAGAGATGTCGCAATATGAATATCTAAAGAGCTATGACGTCTTGAAGAATTATGTTAATCGTGGCGAAAACTCGCATTTCGTTCTCGGAAGTGCCGTTAACGCTGATGAATATAATAAGAAAGGCGTAGTATATGCTCTTACAAACACTAACTTTGAAGATGTCGTTACTGGCAATGCGTTCAAGTATGCTTCTTGTGTAAACGCACAGGGCAAGATGAACTTCACTACCGTAAAGGCTTTCATTGACAATGCTACAAAGGCTGGACTTAGTGTTTATGGCCACACATTGGCATGGCACTCTCAGCAGAACAAACAATATCTGAACAGCATCATCGCAGATAGAGAGTCTTCTACAGGTGGCGCTGCTTCATACAACTATTATATCGCTTATGACTGTGGTGCTGCACCGGGTGCAAACTCTTGGGACAAGCAGGCTACATACGCTTTGTCTGCTCCTCTTGAGCAGGGTGCTGCTTACACTCTGAAGGCAAAAATCAAGGCTGATGACGCTTACGCTGTAGGTCTTTGGCCTATCTGGAACGCCAGTCCTAACAAGAACCAGTGGGGTGGTAGTAACGATGTTCAGTATCTTGCTGAGCATACTGTCAGCACTGAATGGCAGACTTATGAGTGGAAGTTTAAC
>CAZPNJ010000001.1:15598-18695 GCA_964587765.1 uncultured Prevotella sp. | reverse complement strand
TTCGATGACCTTGTACTCGTAAATGACGGAACAGAAGAAAACCTTATCGCTAACGGCGACTTCGCTGTAAAGGCTGTCAACGGTTGGGGCAACAACTGGCAAGGTCCTTCTTACGCTGCTGCTGAAGAGGCTACATCTAAGGTTCCTCTCACAGACCAGGAGAAGAAAGATACCCTTACATGGGCTATGAACAACTGGGTTAGCTCTATGATGAAAGCCTGCGCAGGTCGCGTAAAGGCATGGGACGTAGTTAACGAACCTATCTCTGGCATTGACAAAGACGGTGACGGTTTCTTCGACCTTCAGAGCGCTACACGCCAGACCGTTGACCCAAAGGACGCTGCAAACAGCTTCTACTGGCAGGATTATCTTGGCGATGTTGACTATGTTCGCACAGTCGTTGCCGCTGCTCGCAAATATTTCGTAGAATATGGTGGCAAGGCAGAGGACTTGAAACTCTTCGTCAACGATTACAACCTTGAAAGCTTCTGGGATAACAACCAGAAGTTGGTTAGCCTTATCGACTGGATTAAGAAGTGGGAGGCTGACGGCGTAACAAAGATTGACGGTATCGGCACTCAGATGCACGTAAGCGTAAACATGAACCCTGAAGTTCAGAAGGCTCAGGAAGACGCTGTAGTTCGTATGTATGAACTGATGGCTAAAACCGGCAAGCAGGTTCGTATCTCTGAACTTGACATGGGTATCATTGATGCTGACGGTAAAGAGGTTCAGACTGCTGACGCTACTGAAGAGCAGCTGAAGGCTCAGGCTGAATACTTCAACTTTATTGTTAGAAAGTACTTCGAAATAGTTCCTGAAGCACAGCGTTATAGCATTTGTGCTTGGGGTCAGACTGACAGCCCTGCCGGCTCTGGCTGGCGTGCAGGTATGCCAATCGGTCTCTGGACTGAGAACTATACCCGCAAGCATGCTTATGCAGGTTTTGCAGAAGGACTTGCTAATAAAGTGTTTACAAGAACCGATTGTAAGGAATGATTATGACGAGAACAACAACCAACGATATGCAGTATAGTTTTATGAATATAAAATCTATTGTAACATTTATCTTCTTGTTGTTCTGCTCCTATGGAGCAATGGCGGCAGAACGCTTTGTGTCTTTTGTTAAGGGCGACGTGGATATATCTAATCCTGTCATCTATGTGGCAAACGACGACTATGAGGGCGTTCGTATAGCCGCAGGCAATCTCTCCAGTGACTTCGAAAGAGTCACTGGAGTTAAGCCTGCGGTTACAGCCGACATTGAAAAGGCAACTATCATTGTCCGTACGGGAAAGGACAAGAACCTAAAAAATGCCAATGAGAAATATCTGTTGAGAGTAGTAAATGGTAAAGTATATATTGATGGCAGCGATAAGCGCGGCTCTATCTATGGTATTTATGAGATAAGCCGCCAGATAGGTGTTTCGCCATGGTATTATTGGGCAGATGTACCTACGGTTCATCACAACAGGATTTATGCCATAAGCGGAACTTACACCGACGGCGAGCCTGCCGTTAAGTATCGCGGCATCTTCCTGAACGATGAGTGGCCATCGTTAGGCTCATGGGCAAACAAAACTTTCGGTGGCTTTAACAGCAAGTTCTATGGCAAACTATTTGAACTTGTGCTGCGACTGAAAGGCAACTTCATGTGGCCGGCCATGTGGGCAAGCGCATTCTATGACGATGACCCAGAAAACGGTGCCCTCGCTGACAGAATGGGCATTGTCATGGGTACTTCACACCACGAGCCAATGGCTCTTGCACAGCAAGACTGGAAGCGTCGTGGCAAGGGTGCTTGGAACTATAAAACGAATAAGGATAACCTATGCTCTTTCTGGCGTACAGGCATGGAGCGCGCTAAGAACTGGGAAACAGTTGTTACCGTAGGTATGCGTGGCGACGGTGATGAGGCTATGGAGGCAGGAACTAACATTCCTCTGCTTCAGCGCATAGTTAACGACCAGCGTCAGATAATAAAAGAGGTAACGGGTAGAAAGATAAACAAGACCCCACAGGTGTGGGCTTTATATAAAGAGGTGCAGGACTATTACGACCAGGGTATGCGTGTGCCTGACGACGTAACGCTTCTGCTGTGCGACGACAACTGGGGCAATGTGCGCAAGTTGCCTGAGCTGAAAGACAAGAAGCGCACGGGTGGATATGGTATGTACTATCATGTTGACTATGTAGGCGCTCCACGTAACTCTAAGTGGATAAACATAAACAACCTTTCTCGTATGTGGGAGCAGTTGAGCCTTACCTACGAGTATGGTGTGCGTCAGTTGTGGATACTCAACGTAGGCGACTTCAAGCCAATGGAATATCCTGTAAACTTCTGGTTTGACATGGCTTGGAATCCACGCCAGTTTAATGCTGACAACCTTGAGGCTTATTCTCAGCAGTTCTGTACCGACATATTCGGCGAGAAGTATGCCGTTGAGGCAAGCCGTCTGCTTGAAGGCTATTCGTGGATGAACCGCCGCATCATACCTGAGCAGTTAGACGCTACGAAGTTCTCGTTTAACTATGACGAGTGGCAGCGCGTGAAGTCAGACTTCGACCGCCTTGCCGTTGACGCCCATACACTGCGTATGCAGTTACCTGACAATGTGCTTGACGCTTACGACCAGCTTATACTCTATCCGCTCGTAGCCAGTACCAACCTTTATGATATGTACTACGCACAAGCTATGAACCTGCGTCTGGCTCGTGAAAACAATCCAGAGGCTAACGTTTATGCCGATATGGTTGACAAGTATTTCGAGCGCGACAGCATACTTACCGACTACTATCACCACCACATAGCAGGTGGCAAGTGGAACCACTTTATGGACCAGACACATATTGGCTATACTATATGGCAACAGCCCGATAACAACATTAAGCCTAAAACGAAGAGAGTGGCAGCACCAGCCGTATATACGTTTGTAGAGCGTGACGGCTGCGTGAGCATTGAGGCTGAGCATTTCACTCGTAAGCATCAGTCGAAAGCCTGCTCTTGGACAGTGATACCACGTTTCGGAAAAACTCTGTCGGGCGTAACCACATGGCCACAGACAGCAGAAGTGAAAGAAATGGCGCTCTGTTATGA
>CAZPNJ010000001.1:14260-15588 GCA_964587765.1 uncultured Prevotella sp. | reverse complement strand
TTATGATTTTAATACTATTACTGATTGTGATTCTGCAAAAGTAGTGTTATATTTGGCACCAACTTTGAACTACAATCATAACAGAGGCCTTTCTTATGCTATAAGCATCGACGGCAATACCGAACAAGTGGTAAACTTCAATGGCATGTATCGTGGCGAACTTGGACAGTGGCAGGCAGACCCTATAATAAAGAGCGTAACGCTGCACAGTTTGAAGGCAGGCAACCATGTGCTGACATTCCGCCCATTGAACCCTGCTATCGTGCTGGAGAAAATCGTGGTTAACCTCGGTGGCTTGAAGCAAAGCTATCTCGGACCTACGGAAACAATGAAATATCAGAATTAAAATTATATAAACATTTATTAAACCTCGCCCATGGGAGAAAGTAATTGTCAGCGTGTTAATACATGACACACGGCATAGTGGGCAATATACAAAATATGGCAAAAGAATATTTTCCTCAGATAGGTAAGATTCCTTTTGAGGGTGCAGACAGCAAGAACGTTATGGCATTTCACTACTACGACCCTGAGCGCGTGGTAATGGGCAAGAAGATGAAAGATTGGTTGAAGTTCGCTATGGCTTGGTGGCACACACTGGGCGGCGCAAGCGGCGACCAGTTTGGCGGACAGACTCGCTCTTACGAGTGGGATAAGGCTGACAATGCTCTTCAGCGTGCTAAGGATAAGGCTGACGCAGGCTTCGAAATCATGGAAAAACTCGGCATTGAGTATTTCTGCTTCCACGATGTTGACCTTTGCGATGAGGCTGACACTATCGAGGAATATGAAGCTAACATGAAAGCTATCACAGAGTATCTTCAGGAGAAGATGAAGGCTCAGCCAAACATCAAACTCCTTTGGGGTACTGCCAACGTATTCGGCAACAAGCGTTACATGAACGGTGCTGCTACAAACCCTAACTTCGACGTTGTAGCTCGTGCTGCCGTACAGATTAAGAACGCTATCGACGCAACTATCGCTCTCGGTGGCTCTAACTATGTATTCTGGGGTGGACGTGAAGGCTACATGAGCCTGCTCAACACTCAGATGCAGCGTGAGAAAGACCACTTGGCTAAGATGCTTACTGCTGCTCGTGACTATGCTCGCGCAAAGGGCTTCAAGGGCACATTCCTTATTGAGCCAAAGCCAATGGAGCCAACAAAGCACCAGTACGATGTTGACGTTGAAACAGTATTGGGCTTCCTTCGTGCTAACAACCTTGACAAGGACTTCAAGGTAAACATCGAGGTGAACCACGCTACACTCGCCGGCCACACCTTCGAGCACGAACTGGCCGTAGCTGTTGATAACGGTATGCTTGGTTC
>CAZPNJ010000001.1:0-14250 GCA_964587765.1 uncultured Prevotella sp. | reverse complement strand
GTGGCGACGCTCAGAACGGTTGGGATACTGACCAGTTCCCAATTGACAACTTCGAACTCACACAGGCTATGATGCAGATTATCCGCAACGGTGGTCTTGGCAATGGTGGTAGCAACTTCGATGCTAAACTGCGCCGTAACTCTACCGACCCAGAGGATATCTTCATCGCTCACATCAGCGGTATGGACGCTATGGCTCGCGCTCTTCTCAACGCAGCTGACATACTTGAGAACAGCGAACTGCCAGCAATGGTTAAGGAGCGCTATGCAAGCTTCGACGCCGGTGAGGGTAAGAAGTTTGAAGAGGGCAAGATGACTCTCGAAGAACTTGTTTCTTACGCAAAGGCTAACGGCGAGCCACGTCAGATTAGTGGCAAGCAGGAGAAGTATGAAACAATAGTAGCTTTGTACACAAAATAATTGATATTCTTTAATCGACGCTTAGTCGCTTTGGCGCCAAACATGTGAGCCTTTCGCTGCTTGCAACAGGGCGCTAAAGTGCCTAAGCGCTTTTCTACTTACCTAATGAATAATCAAGATAAAGGTAGCCGCACATATCTTGCGTCAATAGTGTTGGTGGCTGTATTGGGCGGACTGCTGTTCGGCTATGATACTGCCGTCATCTCTGGTGCGGAAAAAGGTTTGCAGGCATTCTTTCTCGGCTCTACCGATGTCATTTACTCTGATTTCTTACACAGCTTTACTTGTTCAAGTGCGCTTATAGGTTGCATCATAGGCAGTGCGCTGTCTGGATTATTTGCCCAGAAGTTCGGGCGTAAACGTTCATTGTTCTTCGCCGGCTTATGTTTCTTTCTGTCGGCATTGGGCAGTTACTATCCTGAATTCCTGTTCTTCCCACAGGGCAAACCATCATACAGCCTGCTCGTAGCGTTCAACTTGTATCGTGTGCTGGGCGGCATAGGCGTGGGCATGGCATCGGCAATCTGTCCTATGTATATAGGCGAGGTTGCTCCAAGCAACATTCGTGGTACGTTGGTGTCATGGAATCAGTTTGCCATAATCTTCGGTCAACTTGTGGTATATGCCGTTAATATGTTTATACTTGGCGACCACATTGTTCCGCTTATGGAAAACGTTGGCAGTGGCATAAGTCAGGTTATCAACGGCAACGAAAGCGCATGGATGATTTCTACCGGTTGGCGATATATGTTTGTAAGCGAAGCTGTCCCTGCCGGACTGTTCACATTGCTTATTCTCTTTGTGCCTGAAACGCCACGCTATCTTGCCATGACCGGGCAGGACATTAAGGCGCTCGCCGTCTTGCAGCGAATAAACGGTGAAACTGAGGGCAGTAAGATACTTTCAGAAATAAAGAATACAACCGACGTAAAGTCAGAACGTTTGTTCTCGTTCGGTTATCTCGTCATATTCGTGGGCATAATGCTTAGCGTGTTCCAGCAGGCGGTGGGCATAAACGCTGTGCTCTACTATGCGCCGCGCATATTCCAAGACATGGGCATGCAGAATCCAATGGTGCAGACCGTTATCATGGGTGTCGTAAACATAACATTCACGCTCGTGGATATATTCACCGTGGAGCGTCTTGGGCGCAAGCCTTTGCTTATATGCGGCTCGCTCGGTATGGCTGTCGGTGCTTTTGGCGTGGCAATGACGTTTGGCAACGCTTCGCTCAATGTGGTTACCATGCTCAGCATCATGCTTTACAGCGCCAGTTTCATGTTCTCATGGGGACCGATATGTTGGGTACTCATTGCCGAGATATTCCCTAACACCATTCGTTCTCGTGCGGTGGCTATAGCCGTAGCGTTCCAATGGATATTTAACTGGATAGTATCATCTACCTTCGTGCCAATGTTCAATATGCAGTTGGCTGGCGACGCTGACTTCGGTCATTGGTTCACTTATGGTCTGTATGGTGTAATCTGCTGCTTGGCAGCGCTCTTCGTCTGGAAACTCGTGCCTGAGACAAAGGGCAAAACATTAGAAGAAATGACACGTCTCTGGCGTTCATGATTTTTTATACCTATTTCATTATTTGAACTCCCTCGAAAGCATACAATAAGACTTTCGGGGGAGTTTTTATATAAAAATCTTGTATGTTTTGCCTTTGGATACGCTAAGTGTGTATTCGTATATTGGTTTGCCGGAAATGGGTTCTTTTTCGATGTGCTTTGTGAGCGTAAGTTTTTGACCCGACAGGGGAACATAAGAGCGCAAGCGAATGGTTTGGCTGCTCTTTGAGGTAACGGTAGCTGAGAGCAGGTGGTTATGCTGCCACGACTCGCTTACCACTATGCCGCCACGAGCGCAAAGTCCGCTGACAGTTCCCTCGCTCCATGCGTCGGGCAGGGCGGGTAAGAAATGAATAAATCCGTCGTGACTCTGCAAAAGCATTTCGGCAACGCCTGCCGTAAATCCGAAGTTTCCGTCAATCTGAAAGGGTGGGTGAGCGTCAAACAAATTGGGATACATACGTCCGTGAGGGTATTTCTCTATTTCGCTGTCACTGGGCAAAATGTTTGTCAGCGCACGAATGAGTTTATAAGCATGGTTTCCGTCGAGCAGACGTGCCCATAGATTTATTTTCCAACCAATGCTCCAGCCTGTCGCTTCATCGCCACGCTGCAAAAGAGTGGTACGCATAGCCTTGCACAGGTCTGGGGTGGTAAATGGCGAAATCTGATGACTTGGAAACAGTCCGTAGGCATGGCTTACATGGCGATGCTGGTCGTTAGGGTCGTCAACATCGTCAATCCACTCCTGCAGTTGTCCGTATTTGCCCACTTTCATAGGTGGCAGCTGGCTAAGGGCAGTGTTGAGGCTGTCTATATAATTTTGCTTAGATGTGGCGTATAGTATCTCTGTAGCCTGCCGGGTGTAGGTAAGTACATCGCGCACTATTTGGTTGTCCATAGTGCAACCAGCCGTTACTGACGGCTTGCCATTAGGGCCATGTTCGGGCGAAATGCTTGGCGCCACCACGAGATAACCGTTACGTGGGTCAACAACCATTGAAGTAAGATAGAAGTCGGCAGCACCCTTTAGTTGAGGGTAAACGCTTTTCAGAAATTTCTTATCGCCACTAAACAGATAGCGCTCCCACAGGTGAGTGCTGAGCCACCCTGCACCATGAGGCCAGATACCCCATGTGGCACCGTCAACCATGCCGGTAGAGCACCATATATCGGTGTTGTGATGAGCCATGTAGCCCTGGGCGCCATACATGAGACGTGCCGACTGCTTGCCCGTTTGGCTTAAATCTTTTATAAGCTGAACGAGCGGCTCTTCCGTTTCGGCGAGGTTGCACGTTTGTGCGGGCCAGTAGTTCATTTCGGTGTTAATGTTTATGGTGTATTTACCGTCCCATGGTGCGTTTAACTGATTGTTCCAGATACCTTGCAAATTGGCTGCCTGTCCGCCCGGTTGTGAGGAACAGATAAGCAAGTAGCGCCCATACTGAAAGAGAAGGGGAAGGAGGTAGGAGTTGATGAGGGATAATTGACAATGGATAGGAGACAATGGACAATTGGGAATAGGCAATTCCGAATTGTTATTGCTGCTGGCTATGCGCAGCAGGCTGTCGGTGGGAATGTCGGCAAAAGGCTGACTGGGGTTGGAAATGCTTAACTTAACACGGTTGAATTGCTTTGCGAAACGCTTGATATGACGGTTAAGAGATTGAGCGTAGGTGTATATCGTGGCGTTTCTAAGGAAGTCGAAACACTTTTGTTGCTCATTGCCACTGACATCGTGATAGTTTATGAAGTTAGTGGCTATGCTGACGTATATCGTAGCCTCGTTGGCATTGACCACATTTATCATGGTGTCATCAACAAATACCAAGCCGCCCGGTGCTTTTACCTCGGTAAGCGTCATGCTGCGCACAGCACCCTTTATGCCTTCGTGGTCGGCACCATAGCCACACATGGCGAGCAAACCATGGTCTTGGTTTACTGTATGGCGCAGTGGCGAGCGATATGACGCCGAGAAAGATATACTGCCCTTTTTGTCGGCAGTAATGTGTATGATAACCACATTGTCGGCAAACGAGGTTATTACCTCGCGACGGAAGGTTACATCGTCTATTTTATATGTCGTGGTTGAAAGCGCTTTTGATAAATCAAGACTGCGCCGATAGCTGCCTGGCACAATATGGTTTGGCTCTGGATTTTGCTTGAACATCTTGCAGGGACTGATGATAAGGCTGCCAATGGTCTCGTATGGCATTCCGTTCTGTCCCGTCATGAAGTTGCGGTTAATCATATCGTGAGCCACGTGTTCCTTGCCCTCAAAAATCATTTTGCGCACAAGCGACAGGGTGTCTGGACTGATAGTTCTGACATTGTTATGAGGACCTCCTCCCCACATAGTCTCTTCGTTTAGCTGTATTTCTTCGGTGTCAATGCCTCCGTAAACCATTGCGCCAATTCTGCCATTGCCCAACGGAAGTGCTTCTTGCCAGATGGTGGCGGGCTTGTTGTACCATAGCACATTGTCGCTGGCGGTGGCACGGTTAGAAACTAAACCTAATAATATAGATAATGTGAGAAGAAAGTTATGTCTCATAATATTTGTAGTTGCAAATGATTAGCGCATTTCCCAGAAATCCCAATTAAGGAGATTTGTTTTATGTTTGCCCCTAAACACGAAGACGAGGTCATGAACGCCGCGAGCGCCTTTTATTGAGGTTGACTGCAGGCGATAGTCGCTCATAGTTCCCGAACATTCTACGGGCAGAGTGCCGATGAGCTTGCCGTGGGCGTTGTCAAGGCGTATCTCTATGGTCACGTCGGTTTTGTCGGTTGCCGTTGAGGCGAAGAACGCCTTAGCGCCTTTCTTGCCGAAGTCAACGCCGCGAAGCGTGAGCGTTTCTCCGTCGTCAACGTTGGTCACGCTGATGCCTTTGTCGGCGTTGTGCGTAAGTTTTAAGCCGTAGCCCCACGCCATTGTTTCCGCCTCGACGCGCTTGTATGGGTTGAACAGCCCCGTTTGCTTTAGGGTTGCCTCTTTGAAGTAAGGCACTTCCTTGATAGTACCGTCGTCGTTGTAGCTTATTTCGGCTACCGACACCGAGCGTCGTTCGCTGTGTTCGGCTGTTTGCAGTCTCAGTATGTCGTAGTTTAGTCCAAACACATAGCTTCTGCCTTTGTAGTCGATTATGCCAGGGTGGTTGCCGCGGGTTTTAGGCGTGTGGTTCATAATGTGACCCTTATACTGCCATGGTCCCGTGGGCTTGTCGCTCATGGCGTAGCCTATGCCCTCAGGGCAGCAGGTAGATGCGAAGGCGAGGTAATAGTGGTTGTCGCGTTTGTAAAACCATGGTCCCTCTTGGTAGTCCTCTATGTGTGGTATTTGCACCACGCTGTCCTTAAGCGATATCATGTCTTCGTTGAGGCGTGCGTAGTAGGTCACCGGGTTGCCCCAATACATGTAAGCCTGTCCGTCGTCATCTATGAATACCGTTGGGTCTATGTCATACCAGTTGGCGGTGTTCCACACCAGAGGTTTGCCCAAAGGGTCGGTGAATGGTCCGTAGGGGCTGTCGCTAACCAGCACTCCTATGCCGTGGCCGTGCAGCGGACAATACATGTAGAACTTGCCATTGCGTTCCACCACTTGCTCTGCCCAAGCGCCATTGTCGCGATTGCGCCACGCAAAGTTTTTGGTAGAGGCTACCGCTCCGTGGGCTGTCCAGTTTACCATGTCGGTAGAGGTGAACAGCAGCCAGTCGAACATCTTAAAGCCTGTGGCGTCGTCCTCGTCGTGGGTGGTGTAGAGAAATACCGTGTCGTGATATACCAGCGGCGCTGGGTCGGCGGTGTACATGGTCTGTATAATTGGCATGTTTTGCTCCTCATACTCTACCACCTCAACCTTAACGTCGTCACGGTTAACGTGGTTGGCGTACTTACCTTCGGTCTTGCCAAACTCAAGCTTGCGCTTAGCGTCGTTCCACCTCAATGGCGTGCGCGCGTAAACACCCTTCTCATAGTCGTTGCTGTTGCCGTCGTCCTCGTATAGAGAGAACGAAGCGTCAGCCCCAGGATATACTTTAACGTAAGAGAGAGAACCATTGGCAGAGTCGCCCATGGGGATAATGGAGCCGCACTTCACGAACACCGGGATATGGTCGAGCGTGACGGAGACGTTAACCGTCTGCCCGCCTTTATACACCTTGTTTGTCCAGAAGTCACACCAATCACACCCTTTTGGAAGATACACCTCCCAAGTGCTTACACGAGGCATGGTCACTGGCGCTACCAGTATTGACGAGCCGAACATGAACTCAGTGTCGTGCTTTAGAGCCGTGGCGTCGTCGGCGAAGTCCATAACCAGCGGACGCATAAGCGTGCTACCGTTAAACGCCACTCGAGCCGCCTCGCTGTAGATGTAGGGCAACAGTTTGTAGCGCAAGCGTATGTTGTCGGTGAAGATGCGCTCCGTCTTCTCGCCGTAACGCCATGGCTCGGTCTGGCTCATGTAGCCGTGAACTCTCATCATGGGCAGGAACACAGCCGCCTCTATCCATCTGAGCATTCGCTCTTGGTAATCCTTGTCGGTGTATTGGTTAGCTGGGCGGAAAAATCCACCGGCGTCGTATGTCCACCATGGTAAGCCGCTTGCCATCATGCCCAGTCCGCCAATAATCTGAGTCTTCAAAGTGCCCCAGTCATTGCCTATGTCGCCGCTCCATGTGGCGGTGGCGTAGCGTTGCATTCCACTAAACGCCGAGCGAGTCAATATAAGAGGTCGGCGGTCGGGACAGTCGTTGCGCAATCCCTCATAAACCGTTCTGTTTACGAATAGTGGGTACACGTTGCGATAGTCATTGCCGTTGTCCTTGCCGCCGTTTACTTTCCTGCCTAACAGGTCGTCGTTTTCAGGTTCGGTGGCGTCTTGCCACCAAGCGTCTATGCCATAAGGTTTGAGCAAACGCTCGCTGTAGTTTCTCCAATAGAAATCGGCGGCGTCGTGGTTGAAAAAGTCTATCCAGTCGGTGTTGTGTATGTAATAGTCGTTTGCGGCAGCCCTTTTGCCAAGTTCTGACCCACGGTCTATCTTTGACCATACAGAGAGCATGAGTTTTATGTCCATGCCGTGCAGGCTATCGACCATAGCTCGGGGGTTGGGATAGCGTTCCTCATCAAAACGCATGGCGTTCCAACCGTGCTTGCCCCAATACTGCCAGTCCTGAACTATCATACTGATAGGTATGTTTTTGTCTCTGAAAGTCTTGGCGTTTTCAAGTAGTTCGCTCTGCGTGTTGAAACGCTCACGGCAATGTATGTAGCCTAACGACCAAAGTGGCATCATAGGCGACCCACCCGTTAATTGGCGATAGGCTGATATGGCGTCGTCGGCGTCGCCAACGAACACGGTGAAATCTATGACGTTAGACTCTGGTGAGCGAAAAACCGTCTCATCGTTAACATAGCGCCAGCCCACTACTGGTGTGTCATGTTCGTCTCCATGAAACTCCACCTTGTGTGTGCCTTTAGTTAGGTGCGTAATGAAAGAGGTGGTGGGAGGGAGCCAAATGTTTTGGCTGTTTCTTAAGGTAACGCCGTCAACGATTACCTCATGTCGGCGAGCCATTTTCTGACCCACGTCAACCATTATGGAATAGTCGCCGTCCTTGTCCACGTTGATGTCTGCTACGAAAGCGTTGACCTCGCGTCGCTCACGTTTGTTGCCAGTGGTTGACGTCACGTCAACAAGCACGCTTTGACGCAAGTCTGCCGCCTTTCTCATGGCTACGGTGTGTTCAGATGGGTTAAACTCCGTCAGTCCATAGTTGTGCCATAGCACGGCGTATCCCTTGTTAGAGAGAATGAAGGGTACGGATATCTGTGTGTTTACCTGCGTGAGTCGGCGTGAGAGTCCCCTCACGTTGAGATACCCATCTTGAAATTGCCCTAATCCGCACAGGTATTCGTCGTTGGCTGAAACGAGTCGCAGTTCATCGTTGCGCAAGGGCTTTGTCTTCACCACTACTTTGCCCTTTTCGTCGGTTACCGTGAATATGCGCTTAGCCTTGTCATACGAGGCGGTGAAACAAGAAGTCTTAACCCTCAGGTCACCATTAGCGCCGCTCACGCTTCGCAAAGGCTTTTCCGTGAATACTAAACTATTATTCCACTCGTGCCCTTCGGGAGCCATCTGAAAACGTACGGCGCGATTGCCAATTACCGAAAGTCTCACATTGTCCTGCGCCTTCAGACCAACCGCGGCGAGCAGAGCAAACGCTATGACGCTAACTTTTCTTATCATTGTTTATGGATTGCTATATACTTGTCTTTTTATGTTTAATAAATCCTCCACCAGTCAAAGTTGAACAACTTAGGACCTTTGCGCCCCGTGAATACCAAGTACAGGTCGTGAGCGCCACTTACGTCGGTCGTCATTGGTGCGGAAAAAGTTTGCCAGTTTTCCCAACCGCCCGTGTGGGAAATTTCAACCTCCGCCAACTTTGTTCCGCTAACGCTATCTATGCGCAGTTCAATCTTTCCACCGCGAAGGGCGCTTGCGCAATTTACCTCAAAGGTGTGGCAAGCGACGTTAAACGAAACGTTTTGAAGTTTTATCCAATCGCCGTTGTGAATGTCACTGACGTAAACTCCGGTAAGGTCGTTGAGGTCGGTGTGAACGCCTTGGCTGAACGCCATTGTCTCCGCTTCCACTCGTCTGTAAGGGTTAAACGTAGCCAGTGGCTTTACGCCTTCTTTGTGAGGGTGTATCGCGGGGAAAGTTCCATCTGCGTTATACTTGAACTCCTCTACCGAGACGGAACGTCCGAAGCCACTTCCACCGGGAAGCCAGCCCGTGTGATAAAAGAAATAACTATGCCCTTTGAAGTCCGTTACGCCAAGATGATTGGTAAACGAGCCTGTACCTCCCTCAGGCATTATCACGCCTTTATATTTCCACGGACCGTTAGGAGATTTTGCCATAGAGTAAGCCAGATGTTCGGGAATGCCTCCGGCGGCATACAGCATATAGTAATTTTTACCGCGTTTCATAGCCCATGGACCTTCGGTATATGAAGTGCCATAATATTTTCCGGGCTCGTCTTTGGAGGGATGTCCCTTTCCAAAGCTTTCCGCGTCTTGCTTAACCCACTCATGGGTTTTAATGGAAGTCATGTCGTCGTTTAACACGGCGTGGTGCAGTCGAGGGTTGCCCCAGTATAGGTGAGCCTGATTGTCTTTATCGTCAATAAAGATGGTAGGGTCTATGTTTTCCCATGAGCCATCGTCGTAAAGTGGTTTGCCTATAGCGTCTTTGAAAGGACCGGTGGGACTGTCAGCGACAGCTACTCCAATAGCCATGCCACCGCTAAGTTTAGAGTGAAGACATACGTACCAATAGAATTTGCCTCCTCTCTGTATGACTTGCGCAGCCCAAGCTCGGTCGTCACCCCAAGAGAAACTTTCTATAGCCAATGGTGAGCCCTCGTCTTTCCAGTTTACCATATCGGCAGAGGAAAACACTCGCCAGTCTTGCATCCAAAAGAAATCGGCGTTGTCCTCATCATGACCCGTGTATAGATAAATCTTGTCGCCCACTACCAGTGGAGCCGGATCGGTGGAAAAACATGTTTGTACTATCGGATTTTGTGAGTAAGCTGCTTGGCTCAGCAGCAGTGTCATTAGTAAATATGATAACTTTTTCATTGCGTAACGTGTATATAATCAACGTCTATAAAACCGCCTTTTTTCTTTGTCGTGTAGTTAAACAGATAGAAGCGTGCACCAACAAAAACGGTAAGGTTGAAGTGCATATTGTGTGAACCACCAATTCGCGTGAAATCTTTTCCGTTAAGGCTGTAGAAATATTCAGCTGACTCGCCGCGAGGACTTACCACGGCGCGCAGATAAACCATGCGGGGTTTTCTCTTTAGAGCTACCTCTTGGTTGGTAAGCGCTGGCAAAGCGGTTCTTTCACGTACGTTGCCCTCTTGCCATACCACTGAATATTTGCCGCCCTCACGCTTCACGCCAACGTAGGCGTAAGGGTCTTGAAATACTGAAAGCCCCGCTACGTCGCCATTCTTCATGTTTGCCACGTCTATAAGTATTGTGGCGGTTTTAGGCGTGTTGGTCTTCAAGCCAGAGATGCGTTCTGTCAGTGAACCGCGAGCCTCTTTAAGGTTTTTCGCGCATGAACTATATATGCGCAGCCAACCCTTGCGAGCGTTTAGACTATAAGAGCCGCTTAGTGGTTGGTGGTTATACTGCCACTGCGGACTAAGCGTGGTGGCAGAGAAGTCATCGCTCATTTCGGTTGCTGATATGCCTTTCAGCTCTTCGCGTGGCGCACATCCTATGCTTGGCATGCGGCACTCTACGTAAGGCACCCCGTTATTGCCGAGAATAGGCCAGTCGTTAAGCCATGTCACGGGCTGGAGATGAGGCATGCGCCCAAGCGCTCCCTCGTCTTCAAACAACATGCTCCACCACTCGCCGGTTTGTGTCTGCACAAGCGCTCCTTGATGAACGGTGTTTATTTTTCCGCCTATGCTTTTCTCAAACAACACTTTCTCTTCATATTCGCCAAAAGGCGTGCGTGAACGAAACGCCGCTTGTCCGGAAGGATAACCTCCGTAAGTGGAATAGATATAATAATAATCGCCAATGTGATATATGTGGTTGCCCTCAAGTCCTGAGTTAGGACGTACGATGACCTCACGTGAACGAATGAAGTTAAAGTCGGAGTCAACCTCAGCCACGCCTATATGACTGTTGCCATAGGCTATGTAGATGCGTCCATCGTTATCGAACAGAAAGTTTGAGTCATAATAAGTATGGTCAAGTTTCTTCAGTGTCCACTCTCCTTTAAGGTCGGTAGCGGTCATTATGAACGAACCTAAGCCCTGAGCGTTGAGTAGGATATAGTATTTGCCGTTGTGGTATTTCAGACCTGAAGCCCACATGCCATGTGAATACTCGTCTTTCCCGCCAATGAGGTTATAGCTATCTTTGTCAGACAACTGTTTTAGCGGAGCAGCGTAAAACTCCCAGTTAACCATGTCGTGCGAGCGCAGAATAGTAGCTCCGGGGAAATGATACATTGTAGTTGACATAAGGTAATAGCCGTTGTCAACGCGAATGATATCTACATCAGGATAGTCGGCATCAATAACTGGATTTGAAAAGTTCTGCGCCAGCACGGAGCCAGCACAGAACATTAACGAGAATATAATATTAAAACACCTTTTTTTCATTTCTTCTGTATTTCTGATTTTATGTCAAATAGCATTGTCGCTTCTGTTTTTGGAGTGAATCCTTCCCATTGGGGCAGGCCCTTACCGTTTGGATTGCCTGTCTTTACAAAGTTCAAGAGATAACTGCTCATGGTTTCGCCAAGTTTAATGCCAGCTGGTGATGTGTGGATTGTTCTCGACATTGTTAAACCAGAAACCTATGTCGTTGCTGTGTCCGGCGTGAAACATGCCATCAAGTGACGGCACTTGATATTTAAATAGGTAGAGCCATACGGGAGCGTTGTCGTTATATCTAACAGTGGATTGGCGTATGGCAGCCTGTCGCACGAACTTATCTTCTTGGTCGCCAGAGAATTCATTGAGGGTGGAACCGATGATGAAAGGAATGCCTGAGGCGGCTATCTGTTCGCTACCGTCGGTAAAAGGTAAACTTGGCAACAGGTCTTTGTCAACGACAGGTCCCCATGCCGCACGTCCAAACAGTCCTTTGCCTTTGTCTTCATTAACTTCGCTCATAGCCTTATAAGCAGCTCTCCATAGCTGGTCGTAAGGAATGGTTTTAATCTTATCAATGTTAGATTTATCCAGACCAAGAAGTTCGGCGGTGCGTAATCCGACTTTCCGTGCCAATTCCTGATTGTTAGCCAAAGAGAAAGAGCCGCTCATTACGACCGCTCTGTGGAATAACCCTTTAGCTGAAGGCATGCAGGAAAGAGTGGAAACCTTGCCGCCGCCACCTGACTGACCGTAAATGGTAACGCTGTTGGGGTCGCCACCAAAGTTCTTGATGTTTTCTTTTACCCAACGTAAAGCGGCAACGATGTCCATCATGCCAAGATTGCCTGTGTGGGCATATTCATTGCCAAAGGCTGAGAGGTCGAGAAAACCCACGCAGTTTAGTCTGTGATTTACGGAAACAACTACCACGTCGCCTTTCGCCGCAAGGTTATGACCATAATAGACTGGTAGCTCTTGACTGCTGCCAGACTGGAAACCTCCGCCATGAAGCCACACCATAACGGGGCGCAATTTGCCTTTACCGCCTATAGCTGGCGTCCAAACGTTAAGGTGCTGACAGTGGTCGTCCATCTCTCCCATGTTGCTATGGAAAAAGAACGAAATCTCATCGCTCGTAACACCGTCATAAGGTGGTTGCAAACTAACCTTTCCCCACCAGCGCGAAGAGCGAACGCCTTCCCATGACAAGGGCTCTTGTGGCTCTTCAAAGCGGTCGGCCTTTGCATAAGGAATACCTCTGTAAGTATAGATGCCGTGGTCAATATAACCTGCCACGTCGCCATATTTTGTCGTGACCCTTGATGCTTCAGTTGAAGTATTGAAGTCACTATTCACGTTACTTTGAGCCCAAAGTGATATGTTTAGGATTGAGGCTAAAACGATTAATGCTATTCTTTTCATTTGGTTTTGTTGTTTATATCATTAGTTATGAAAAATCATATTGTAATCTCAAGTTTTTGAAGATCCTCATCGGCAGAACTTGTGCCATACATAATCTCATATTTGCCAGGGGCAACGCGCATAGTGTTGGTCTGCTCGTCAAAACACTCAAACGTTTCTTTGTTGAAGGGGATATTAACGTTTTGTGAAGAACCAGCCTTGAGCGATACTCGCTTATAGGCTCTAAGGGTCTTTATTGGACCATTTGCGTCGGAAACCTTTCTAATGTAAATTTGAACGACTTCGCTCCCTTCACGACTTCCTACATTTTTCACTGGCACTACAATATGGTTAGCGTCAGCCTCTATGGCTGAGCCAACTTCAAACTTTGTGTAAGAAAGACCATAACCGAATGGGAACAATGGCTTTTCTGTCATGTATCTATAGGTGCGGCCACGCATGCTATAATCCTCAAAGTCTGGCAGTTGTTCTGAAGAAGAATAAAACGTTACTGGCAATTTCCCAGAGGGAGATACTTTGCCAAAGAGCACGTCAGCTACGGCTTGTCCGCCTTTCTCGCCAGGATACCAAGCTTGAACAATTGCGTCGCAACATTTTGCTTCTGGCTCAAGCGCGATGGCAGAACCGGAGCAGTTGACGAAAATAATCTTTTTACCAGCCGCCTTTAAAGCTTTTATGAAATTGCGCTGAACGAGAGGTAACTCAATGTCTGTGCGATCACCACCTTTGAAACCTGGTATTGACACGGGCATTTCCTCGCCTTCAAGTTGGGCGGATATACCGCCAACAAACACCACCGTTTCTATGCCTTTCAGCTTATTTATGGTTTCATCGTAGTTGATGTTCTTCTCTAAGCCAATGTTAAACTTTAGGTTGGCGCCCCATGTCTCAACGTCAGCGTATTCTAATCTGACGTTATATGTCTTGCCTTTCTCCACATTCATTGGGATGCGAACAGGTGTGGTTCGCCAAGTGCTGTCTCGCCCTACAAGTTTGTCGTTTATAAACAATTTATATTGGCTGCAAAACTCCAATCTGATAACCACTTCTCCCGTGAACGTTGAAGTGTAGTTTGTCTCATAAAGTGCTGAGAAGCTTGCCATTTTAACGCCATTGGCGAAAGTGTGTTGCCCAGCTGTGGTTACGTTAATTGGATTTACGTAATATTCTTTTGCCACAGTGTTTCCCTGCATCTTGCGATTGTTCCAGAACTTGCCCAAAACACCTTTTTTGCCGTTTATGTTGCATTGTGGCAGCAAACTTGTAATAACCACGTCTTCTGTCAAATCACAACCTTTATAATAAGGTATGCGCTTGTTATACATTCTAACGCCGTCAAGTATAGTAATGGTTTTGTTTGGAACGCCGTTATAATTTCCCCACATCAGTGGCTCATTATCAGCATTAGGGCCTATTATTGCTATATTCTTAGCATTGCTTTTAAGAGGCAGAATGTTATTCTTGTTTTGCAGTAATACTATTGACTTGCGAGCCATGTCAAGAGATAGATTCTGATGAGCTTTGCAGTCAAGTATTGATGCTGGAATATTAGACCATGACACCAATTTAGGGTCGTCCATTTCGCCTAATTCAAATCGGCCTTCAAGCAGTCTGATAACGTGCTTG